>NZ_JBFWJQ010000040.1:0-21398 GCF_050253115.1 Syntrophotalea sp. | reverse complement strand
CAATGACGCGCCTTGCAGTTGGCGCCTGTTGCCCCCCCGTCAGCCTTCGCTGGATGTAAAACACGTACGGCACCTCTCCCACGCCCCCCTGGAAATCAAGACCATTTCGAGGTTTTGGCTATATTTCCACAACACACTGAACCCGCCCTTGACTCCAGGGACATCACGGTCGCGGAAAAGGGAAAAAACGCCCGTTGAGTGAAGTGACGTCCTGCCAATTGCAGCACAAATTGATATAAATCAAGGCAGGAAGATTTGCGCCTCGTTATCCTTGAATCGTCCGGGATTCAGCCACAATCAAAAAGCAAACCCGGATTTTTCCACGTTTAAGGATGCCCCAAAGGAGAGGCTTTATGGAATCCCCGGTAACGGTCAAACCCTCGCTCGCCATCACGATCCTGAAAAGCGGACTTGGCGTCAACGTTCCCATGTTTCTCTGGGGGCCGCCGGGAATCGGCAAGTCGCAGATCGTGGCCCAGGTAGCGGCCTCGCTGAACCTGCCTCTGATCGATATTCGTGCCGTGCTGCTGGATCCCGTGGACCTGCGCGGCGTACCGTCGGTCGAAAACGGTACCACCCGCTGGAATCCTCCGGATTTTCTTCCCAGGCACGGCGAAGGGGTGCTGTTTCTGGACGAGCTGTCCCAGGCACCCGATTCGGTACAGAGTTCGCTGTTGCAGCTTGTGCTGGACCGCCGCCTCGGCGAATACTGCCTGCCCGATAACTGGCGGATTCTGGCGGCGGGCAACCGGGTAACGGACGGCACTTTCAGCCGCAAGATCAGCAAGGCGCTGGGCTCCCGCTTCGCGACCCATTTGGAACTGGCTGTCGATCTCGATGAATGGTGCGTCTGGGCAATCGCCAATCAGGTACCCTCGGAAATCCTCGCCTTTCTGCGCCTGCGGCCGGACCTGCTGCATCATTTCGATCCCAAGGCCCAGGGCAACTCCTTCCCCTGCCCGAGGGTCTGGGCCAACATCGGCCAGTTTCTCGGCAAACTGCCCGTCGAAGCAGAACTGCCGTTCTTTGCTGGAGCACTGGGCTTCGGGGCCGCCGCGGAATTCACATCCTTCCTGAAAATCTATCGGGATCTGCCGGAAGTCGATGCCATCATGCGCGATCCGGACCAGGCGGTTGTGCCGCAGGAACCGTCGGTGCTCTACGCACTGTGCGGAGCCATGAGCCGTAAAGTCACGCTGGACAACGCCACGGCGGCATTTCGCTACATGCGGCGGCTGCCCACCGAATTCCAGGTGGTCTGGCTGCGGGATACGCTGCAGGCCGAGCCCGGGCTGGCCACGTCCAGGGAATTCGGCAGATGGGCCGAAGACAACGGCGATCTGTTGCTTTAACAGGAGGCAAGAGCATGGAAACCTCCACCAAACTGGCGAAAGCGGTCGCAAGAACGGTGCTCGACCATCCGTTTTTTGCCACCCTGCTGCTGCGCATGCCGCTGCGCGAGGACCGGGAAGTCAAAACCGCTGCCACCGACGGCAGGCAGATCCGCTACAATCCGGCCTTCATCGACAGGCTGAGCGTCAACCAGACGGTGTTCGTTCTCGCCCATCTGGTCATGCACGTGGCCCATTTCCATCCCCTGCGGCGCAACGCCCGTCACCCCGGCCGCTTCAACAAGGCTGGCGATTTCGCCATCAACGGCATCCTCAAGGAAGCTGGCCTCAGCCTGCTGCCTGGCGCACCGTACCACAAATCCTTTGATAATCTCGCCGCTGAACAGATTTACGAGCGGCTGCCCAAAGGCGCCGGCGACGGCGAAGGCAGAGATGGCGACAACGATATCGATTCGGACCAGGATCCGGGCGGCTGCGGCGGTTTCGAAGATGCAAAGGATGAACACGGCAAGCCTCTGTCCAGAGCGGACAGGCAACGGCAGGAGGCCGAATTGACCGTGGCGATTCAGCAGGCCGCGCAAGCGGCCAGGGCACAGGGCAAGCTGCCAGGCTCCCTGGCGCGCCTGGTGGACGAGCTGGTCCACCCGATTCTCGACTGGCGTGAAATACTGAGGAGTTTCGTCGATCATGCGGCTCGCGACGACTATTCGTGGAGACATCCCAACCGGCGCCACATTGCCGACGGCATCTATCTGCCGAGCTTCCGTTCCGAGGGGCTGCAGCCGCTGGTGCTGGCCATCGACACCTCCGGCTCCATCCGTCAAAGCGAACTGAATCAGTTCCAGGCGGAACTCAACGATATTCTGTTGAGCTACCCGTCGACGGTCAACGTGGTTTACTGCGACAGTGAAATTTCAGCCACCGAAATCATCACTCCGGAACAATACCCGGTGCGGCTCAAAGCTGTCGGCTGCGGCGGCACCGATCTGCGCCCGCCCTTTGACTGGGCGCGACAGAACGTGCCGGAAGCCGGATGTCTCATCTATCTGACCGATCTGAAGGGTGACAGCCCTGAAATAGATCCCGGCATTCCCACTCTGTGGATCAGCACCACCGATGAACGGGATCTGCCCGAAACGCAGCGTCCCGGGTTCGGGCACATCGCCTGGCTGAAATGAGCCGGACGCAAGGTACAAGGAGGCCGCCATGGAAAAAGTCATTCAGCTCACCTTTATCCAGCGGGATACGGTTCGAAGCCTGCATCCCGACCTCTGGCGCCAGTGCAAATACCTGGATACCGGCAAAATAAGCCGCATGCAATATACCTGGCGCTACACCACAACCCCTCAAACCGCGCTGGCCTTGCGCCTGATGGGCCTGTGCGTCATCGACGGCCAGGACGACGCGGCACCGGGGAGCTAGATCCCGAAACCCCGGGTTCTTCCCGCGGCTACCGCGCACTTGTCATCTGGAAAACCTGTCTTCGGTTGCACGGCCACCTCAAAACATGCGAAACTCCACAGCGAAAACATTACGCTTCCCGCTCAAAAAGGCACTCAAGGGCCGGCACACCTGCCGCCAGGGCTTACCGGGCGTTACCCTCGCCCTCAGCACCGCTTGGAGATTCCCATGAAACAGCACAAACCTGAAACCGGTCTGCCCTCAAAACTTAAATACAATCTTGCCCGATGCTGGTGGAAGGAAACCCGCGCACGCTGGCGCCGCTTCAGGCATCTGCGCAAAACCACCGTCCTGGCCGTAACCGGCAGCTGCGGCAAAACCACCGCCACCTGTTTTCTGGGCAAAATACTGGGCGATCATGCTCCCTGCTATACCGGTGTGAACCGCAACACCAGCCGGGCCATCTACAAAAACCTGCGCAAAATGCGCACCTCCTGCCGCTTTCTGGTGCAGGAAATGGGGGTGGGCTTCCCCGGCGACATGGAGCAAAACATCCGCGCCCTGCCTCCGCATATCGGCATCGTCACCACCATCGGCCAGGATCACTACACCAGCTTCCGCACCCCGGAGGCCACCGCCGCCGAAAAAGGCAACCTGATCGCGGCGCTGCCCGAATCCGGCACCGCCGTGCTCAATGCCGATGATCCCCACGTGATGTCAATGGCGCCACATACCCGCGCCGGCATTTTGACCTACGGGTGCAGCGAACACGCGGATGTCCGCGGCAGCGACATTTGTTCTGCCTGGCCGCAACGCCTGTCTCTGACGGTAACCTATGGCCATGAAAGCGTCCGCGTCGAAACCGGCCTGTTCGGCGACCTGCTGGTCACTTCCCTGCTGGCCGCCATTGCGGGAGCCCTTGCCGTCGGCGTGCCGCTGTCGCAATGCGCCGCCTCCCTGAAGGGGGTCGAATCCTTCCCCGCCCGGCTGTCCATCCACCGCAGCCCGCAAGGTGCCTGGTTGATCAAGGATACCGTCAAGGCGCCTTTCTGGAACGTCGGAAAAACCATCGCTCTGATGAAAAACGCCTCAGCGTCGCGCAAGACCGTGGTGATAGGCTGCTTCAGCGATACCGCCGGTTCCGATTCCCAGAAATACCGCACCATGGCCCGCCTGGCGCTGGAAATTGCGGACCGCGTGATCTTTGTCGGCGGCAAAGCCACCTATGTAAGAAAGATCCAGACCGAGGAGTTGACAAACCGGCTCTATCTCTTCGACGACATTCAGGCCGCTTGCCGCTTTCTGGAGAACGCCACCGTTCAAAACGAGCTTGTCCTGCTCAAATCCAGCAGCCGATACCACCTGGAACGCATGCTTTACGGACAACTGGAGGGGTTCAACTGCTGGAAAAGTTCCTGTGACAAAAAAATCGACTGCGCCGAATGCCCGGACAGGTTCGGCACATAGAGTCTCCTGCCTTGATCTTTTCAAGCCTGTCAGCGTCCGAACAAGAGCCTCTGCCACCCTCAAAAAAGGAGGCATGACAAGAATCGACAGAAGGTGTATAAGTTGACCGTTTCGCCGTCTGTGGCGATCCATGCCTCCCGCCTCTTTCTCCTTCCTTATCGGTGGGGCAGATCCAACCTGGCGTTTATCCATTCTTTCGATTCCGGAGTATCAAGACCGTGGCCCCTTTTATTGGCACTCTGATGAAAAAGCCTGTTTTTCGTTTCTGTCTGACAACTTGTCTGGTTCTGGGCACGGTGCTGCCGGTTTTGGCCCGTGAAACCATCGCCACCCGCCCCATCCTTCCGGCGGATTACTCTTCGATCAGGATTTTTGACCGGGAGGGCCGGTTCGTAGCCCGCATCCCCGCTGAACGCAGGTACTGGGTGCCTATCAACCGCATCCCCCAATTTTTACAGAACGCGGCGGTCGCCATTGAAGACGCACGTTTTTTCGAACACGGCGGCATCGACCTCAAGGGCATCACCCGGGCGCTGGTCAAGGATGTGATGCAGGGAGAAATGGCCGAGGGCGGCTCCACCATCACCCAGCAGCTGATCAAGAACAAGCACCTGTCCGGGGAAAAAACCATCGATCGCAAGCTCAGGGAAGCCCGCCTGGCCATGGAGTATGAGCGCAAATACACCAAGAAGCAGATTCTTGAGATGTATTTCAACGAAATCTACTACGGAAATGGTGCCTGGGGCATTGCCCAGGCCGCCCTGCTGTACTACGACAAAAGGCCCGACCAGCTGACCGATGACGAATGCGCCCTGCTTGCCGGGGTGTCCAAGGCCCCCAACCGCTACAATCCGCGCGGCAATACCACCAAGGTCAAGGCCCGCCGCAATCTGGTGCTCAGTCGCATGGCCGAGCTCGGAATGATCACGCAGAAACGCAAACAGGCGCTGGCGGCACGCCCCGTCACCAGCGTAAAATCCGGGCAGTCTTCCTATTACCTGGCCCACCTGCGCAACAAGCTGGTTCAGCAATACGGAGAAAAAGTTTTCGAGCGCGGCGGATTGCAGGTGATCGCGGCCATGGACCTGTTGCTGCAGAAAAGCGCCGAACAGACCCTGAGCGAACAGGTACGAGCCATCTCGCCGGACCTGCAGGGCGCCCTGTTGTGCCTTGATCCGGGCACTGGTGACATCCTGGCCGCCGCCGGCGGGGTGGATTTCAAACAAAGCGCTTATAACCGTGCGCTGTTCGCAAAACGGCAGCCGGGATCGGCTATCAAACCGCTGATCTACGCCGCGGCCCTGGAAAAAAGCCATACCGCCGCCGAACTCTGGAACGACGATCCGGTCTCCTATCGGCGCAGCGACGACAAAATCTGGCAACCCCAGAATTACGGACATGAACGCCAGGGACAGGTCAGCCTGCGCGAAGCCCTGGCACACTCCAACAACATCATTGCCGTCAAGTTGCTGGAAGCCATCAGCGCGCCCTACTTTGCCGATTTTGCAGGCAATCTCGGAATTTCGCTGCGATCACGCAACGATTTGTCAATGGCGCTCGGCACCGGGGAAGTAACCCTCAACGAACTGGTCGCGGCCTACGCCCCGCTGGCCAACGGCGGCCTCAAGGTGCAGCCACGCACCATCATCAAGATCTACGACCGGCGCTCCAAAACCTGGACCCGCACCCCGGCTCCGCGGACTCCGGTGATGTCCGGGGCTACGGCATTCATCACAACCCAGATGCTGAGGGATGTTCTGACCCACGGCACCGCCAAAAATCTTAAAAAGTTTGCCGAACACTATCCTGCCGCCGGCAAAACCGGCACCACCAGCGACTACCGGGATGCCTGGTTTATCGGCTACACGCCGAAACTGGTTACCGGCGTCTGGGTAGGTTATGACAAGCCCCGTCCCGGCGGCAGGGGTTTTACCGGTGGCGCGGTCAGCGCCCCCATCTGGGAAAGGTTCATGCGCTCGGCGCTGGCCAGGCACCCGGCGGCTTCCTTCAAGCAACCGGAATCGGTCATTTCCCTTGCCATTGATCCAACCACCGGAATGCCGGCCACAACCGCCTGCCCGGTGACCCGAAACGAGTTTTTCAGCATTGGCAGCGAGCCGCGGGAGTACTGCACCGCACACGCCGGAGATCCGCTTCAGGAGCTGCCACCATCCCTGGAGCTGCCGGATATCGAATCGCTGTTGATACAAGGCGATGAACAGAACAGCGTCGGAGAGCCACCCGAAACGGTCGGAGACGAGGTGCCGGATGAAGACACCGATCCGCAACCGCCCACGGACAATCCCGCTCCATCCCCTTAGCGGGTTTCCATCCGGGAACGGCTCTTTTCCACGGTGACGGGTTGCGGTATAGTTCGAGGAGAGGAGCATCTTTCTCCCCACAAGCGGTTCCTTGCGATAACGGACATCCGTGTTCCTTCCCGGCGGGAGACGCCTTATGTCGCGACGCATCGATTATAAGATACAGGGCCTGGATTGTTCCGAAGAGGTGGCGATACTGCGACGGGAGGTCGGAGGCAGACCCGGGATCATCGATCTGGCGTTCGATGTGGTCAACGCCCGCATGACCGTTGAATTTGACCCGGACGCCATCTCCGCCCCCGAAATCGTCACGGCGGTGAACGCCACCGGCATGAAAGCCTCTCCCTGGGAGCTGCGGCATGCCGCTGCGAAACAGCCCTTCTGGACCCGCCACGGGCGGCTCATCGCGACCGTCGCCAGCGGTTTGCTGCTGGCCTCGGCTTTTTTTGCCCACTGGATGCATCATGGCAGCCTGCTGGATGTCTTTGCGGGCCTGCATGGCACAGAGCAAAATCCGCCAACATTCATAGCCCTGCTGTATCTCGGCGCCGTGACTTGCGGCGCATGGTATGTGCTGCCAAAAGCCCTGCAGGCCATACGCCGGCTGCGACCGGACATGAACGTGCTGATGATCGCGGCGGTCATCGGCGCCATTCTCATCGGCGAACTGTTCGAGGCAGCCACCGTCGCCTTTATGTTCGCCTTGTCGCTGCTGCTGGAACACTGGAGCGTCGAACGGGCGCGCAATGCCATCGGCGCACTGCTCCATTTGACCCCGCCCACCGCCCGTTACTTTTGCGGAAATCATTGCGGCTACCATGAAAAACCCGTCTCGGAGGTACCGCCCGGCGCCACCGTGCAGGTTTGGCCCGGCGAGAAAATCCCTCTCGACGGCATGGTGATCAAGGGCATGTCGTCCGTCAATCAGGCTCCCATCACCGGCGAATCCATGCCGGTGTCCAAACAACCCGGCGACGAGGTCTACGCCGGGACCATCAATCAGGAAGGGGTACTGGAACTGCGTACCACCCGCGCCGCCAGCGACACCACCCTGGCACGCATCATCCACATGGTGGAAAACGCCCAGGCGCGGCGCGCCCGCAGCCAGCAGTGGGTGGACCGTTTTTCCGTTTACTACACGCCGTCCATGATGCTGCTGGCTATCGCCACTGCCGTAACCCTGCCGCTGCTGACAGCAGCTTCCTGGCCGGAGAGCGTCTACCGCGGACTGGTCATCCTGGTGATCGCCTGCCCCTGCGCGCTGGTCATTTCAACGCCGGTCAGCATCGTTTCAGCCCTGACCGCTTCGGCGCGAAACGGCGTGCTGATCAAGGGCGGGCTTTACCTGGAAGCGGCCGGGAGCCTCAAGATTCTGGCCATGGACAAAACCGGAACCCTCACCGAAGGGCAGCCGGAAGTCCAGGTCCTTGTCCCCCTCGACGGCCACACCGAGGAGGAGCTGCTGACACGCGCCGCCGCCCTTGAAGCCACCAGCGAACATCCGCTGGCGCGAGCCATTCTGCGCAAGGCGCGCGCCTCCGGCATCACCGTGGTGCCGGCCGAGCACTATCAGGCCCTGCCCGGCAAAGGCGGCGAAGGGATGATCGACGGCCGCGCTTTCTGGATCGGCAGTCACCGGCTGATGCATGAGAAAAACCAGGACCTGGCGGATATCCGGAAACGGGTGGAAGCACTGGAGGATGCCGGGCATACGGTGATCGCCCTCGGCAACGACCGCCATGTCTGCGGCCTGATCAGCGTCGCCGACCGCCTGCGAAAAAACGTGCCGCGCATCCTCGATGCAATCCGGCAAGCCGGCGTCGAGCAGATCATCATGCTGACCGGCGACAACCAGGGCACGGCGCGCGCCATCGCCGCGGAGGCGGGTGTCGATGACCATCGCTGCGAACTCCTGCCCGAAGACAAGGTCGAGGCCATCGGCCGGCTGGTACGGAAACATCGGACCGTGGCCATGGTCGGTGACGGTGTCAACGATGCGCCAGCCATGGCGGCGGCAACCCTGGGCATCGCCATGGGCGCCATGGGCACCGACGCCGCGCTGGAAACCGCCGACGTGGCGCTCATGGCGGACGACCTGGCCAAGCTGCCGTGGCTGATCCGCCATTCCCGCCGCACCCTGCGCAACATTCAGCAGAACATCGGCTTTGCCCTGGGCATCAAGCTGGTCTTCATCATCCTGACCATGCTCGGCCTGGCAACGCTCTGGATGGCCATCGCCGCCGACACCGGCGTTACCCTGCTGGTCATTTTCAACAGCCTGCGGCTGCTGAACCTGTCCGCGTCCGATGGACGATCGACGTGAAAAGATGGTTCCTGCCGCGGGCAATCATGCCCTGGCATTGCTAGCAGCCTTGGATCCAGCCTGCCCGGCTTGGGGCCGGATGCTGCAACTGTTGCTCTGCAATTGCCGGCCATCCCCGTAAGAGACCGGGGCCGAAAAGCGGCACAGCAACCCCGCGGGGCATGCCGGAGAAAGGTCTTACGCAACCATGCTTTCCCTTTTTCAGCGCATTCGGGCACGGATGGCAAAAACCCTGGCCCCAGAAGAAAAGGCCGCAGGCAAACTCGGCACATTTATCGGGGTTTTCACCCCTACCATCCTGACAATTCTTGGCGTCATCATGTACCTGCGCTTCGGCTGGGTGGTGGGCCACATCGGGCTGTGGAAAGCGTTGTTGATCGTATTGCTCGCCAACAGCATTACCATGGTGACCGCCCTGGGTTTCTCCGCCATCGCGACCAACACCAGGGTCGGCACGGGCGGCGCCTACTTCATGATATCGCGAAGCCTGGGGCCGGAAATTGGCGGGGCCATTGGCATTCCCCTGTTTTTCTGCCAGGCACTGTCGGTCACTCTGTATGCCTACGGCCTGGCGGAATCCCTGCGTTTCGCGTGGCCGGGCGCCCCCCTGCAGGCAACGGCTTTTCTCGTCATTGTGCTGGTCGGCGCCCTGGCGTTTCGCGGTGCCGGCGGCGCCCTGAAAATGCAGGCACCGATCCTCCTGCTGATCGCCCTCTCCCTGCTGGCTTTGGCCGGGGGTGTTGTGGCCGGCGGCGGCGCGCCGCGAGCCCTGGCAACCGAAGCGTCCGGACAGTATAGCTTCTGGTTCGTGTTCGCGGTTTTTTTCCCGGCGGTAACCGGCATCATGGCCGGGCTGAGCCTGTCCGGAGATCTGGCCAATCCGCGCCGCGCCATTCCTCGGGGCACGGTAATGGCAACCCTGACCGGCTTCGCGATCTACATGCTGGTGCCGGTCCTGCTCTGCCTGGGCGCCGATAGTGAAGCGCTGCGCGATAACTCCCTGATCTGGACCCGCATCGCCCTGTTCGGGCCCTGGCTGGTCCTGCCGGGCCTGTGGGGAGCCATCTTTTCTTCGGCGGTCGGATCCGTGCTGGGTGCGCCACGCACTTTGCAGGCCCTCGCCACGGACCGCCTGGCACCCCGCTGGCTGGCCGCCGCCGAGCACACGGCGGAACCCCTGTCCGGCCTTCTTGCCACCCTGGCCATTGCGCTGCTTGCGGTTTTTCTCGGCGACCTCAACACCGTTGCTGAAGTCGTGACCATGTTTTTTCTCAGCGTCTATGGCACGATCAATGCGATTGTCGCCCTGGAATACCTGTCCGGCAATCCTTCCTGGCGCCCTGAAATCAAGGTCCCATGGTGGCTGAGTCTCGGGGGCGCCACGGGATGCCTGGCCATCATGCTGCTGATCAATATCCGGGCCAGCCTGACGGCCGTCATGGTGGTTCTGGGCCTGTGGCTGCTGCTGCGACGGCGCGAACGATCGCATGCCTGGGGCGATGTGCGGCGGGATCTGTACGAAGCGGTCATTCGCTGGGCGCTTGTATGCCTTTCCCGGCGGCCGATGACGGCGCGCAACTGGCGACCGCACATTCTGGTGTTCGTGAGCAACATCGACAGACGCCTGCCTCTGGTCCGCTACGGCGCCTGGTTCAGCCAGGAACGGGGTGTCGTTACGGTCTGCGAATTGGTGGTGGGCAACCTGCTGGAACTGAACCTGAATATTCTGGAACGGGCGAAACACATCGACCGCGTGCTGGACCAGGCCGGCATCGTCGCATTCGGCGAGGTCGATGTGGTGGAAAACATCGAACAGGGCATCATGACTGTGACCCAGGCCAACGGCATCGCCGGCATCGCCGCCAACACCATCCTCCTCGGGTGGCCGGACGACATGGAGCGACTGGTCCACTTTTTGCGGGTTATCCGCCCGCTGAGGCACATCAACCGGTCGATGCTGCTGGGGCAGGTCGAAACGCCGCCACCCCTGCGTGAAGGTCAGCGCCGTAGCATCCACGTATGGTGGGGGGGCCTGCAGCGCAATGGTGATTTGATGCTGTTGCTGGCCTATCTGCTGTCGCGCAACCCCGAGTGGCGAAATGCCCGCATTCAGATCATGACCATCGCATCCAACCAGATGATCAAACAGCAGACCGAAACCATGCTTGCCAAACTGATCCCGGAAATCCGCATCGAGGCCGAGGTGGAGGTGATGGCCAAACCTGAAGATACGAGCGTGGTGGAACTGATTCATGCCCGCAGCGCATCCGCCGACCTGGTCATCCTCGGTCTCGGCATGCCCGCCGAAGGGCAGGAAGAGGGTTACGCCGAGCGCCTTACGGAGCTGGCGGCGGGCCTGCGCTCTTTCTTTTTTGTCCACAACGGCAGCCTGTTCATTGGCGAACTGATCTCCCAGTGACCTTTCGCCATGCCCGCTCCCGAAAGCATCGGCGTTATTCCCCTCTGCCCTCTTCGGACATGAGTTTTCGGCACAATGACATGAATTGATAATCCTCCGCGAACCATGCCCTCAGCGCGGCAAGCCCCCTGGCATCGATGGACCGGTCCAGGCCATCCGGATTCCGGTGCGCGGCGATATCGTCATCCGGAAGTTGCAGCGACGCTGGCAAACGCCACCCGTCTTGCCAATGTGCAGAAAATGCACATGGCGTCTTCTGAATGGATTGAGCATGAACCTGTCACCCCTGTTTCCCGTATCTCGTTAAAAACTGATCCAGCCGGTTCGCGAAATCCTGCCGGTCACGCTGGGTCAGCGATGAAGGACCGCCGGTATCGATGCCGCAACCACGCAGCCTGTCCATAAAATCCCTCATCCTCAAACGCTCGCCGATGTTGTCGGCATCGTAAAATTCACCACGCGGGTCAAGGGCGTAGCCGCCCTTTGCGATCACCTGCGCCGCCAGCGGAATATCCGCCGTGATCACCAGATCTCCGGTCCGGAGCTGCCTGACGATCTCACGGTCGGCCGCATCCGCCCCCTGGGGGACCTGCACAAGGCAGATGTGCACGGAGGGCGGGAAGCGCAGGGGGTGGTTGGCGACCAGGGTCAGCATCACCCCGATGCGTCTCGCCGCCCGAAACAAAATTTCTTTTATCACTGCGGGGCAGGCATCCGCGTCCACCCATATGTTCATGACAATAGCCTCCTGTCGCGGAGTCGTTGGTGGTATGTCCCGGTTCCGCACCCCAGGGCAAAACGAAAAGGGAAACAGGAAAAATGAAAACCGGTTGCCGCTGACTGCCGTTAAATGGTATAAGGGGCGCTCTCGTGAACCGCGGGGATCTCTTCCCGTGGTTCTTTTGTTTTTTCAGACAAGGAAGTATCGCAACCATGATCAGCGCCAGCAATGTGGCCCTCGCCTACGGGAAAAGGGTCATTTTCAAAGACGTCAACATCAAATTCATCCCCGGCAACTGCTACGGCCTCATCGGCGCCAACGGCGCCGGCAAATCAACTTTTCTGAAAATCCTCGCCGGTGAAATCGAAGCGGACAAGGGCGACATTTCGATTGGCGCGGGCGAGCGCATCGCCATGCTGCGCCAGGACCACTTTGCCTTTGACGAAGAGACGGTTTTCAATACCGTGATGATGGGTCACATGCGCCTCTACGAGGTGATGTCCGAGCGCGAGGCGATCTATTCCAAGGGGGAATTCACCGAACAGGACGGTATTCGCTCCGGCGAACTGGAAGCCCTGTTCGCCGAAATGAACGGTTACGAGGCCGGGTCGGAGGCGGCGGTGCTCCTCAACGGCCTCGGCATCCCCGAAGATCTGCGCCACAAAAAGATGAAGGAACTCGAAGGCGGGGAAAAGGTCCGCGTGCTGCTGGCCCAGGCCCTGTTCGGCAATCCCGACATTCTGCTGCTCGACGAACCGACCAACCACCTCGACCTGAAGTCGATCGCCTGGCTGGAGGAGTTCCTGTCCCGGTTCCAGAACACGGTCATCGTCGTGTCCCATGACCGGCACTTCCTCAACCAGGTCTGCACCCACGTCGCCGACATCGACTTCGGCAAGATCACCGTTTACGTCGGCAACTACGATTTCTGGTACGAAGCCAGCCAGCTGGTACTGAAGCAGAAACAGGAAGAGAACCGCAAGATAACCGAAAAAGCCAACGACCTCAAGGAGTTCATCCAGCGCTTCAGTTCCAACGCCTCCAAGGCCAGGCAGGCGACCTCGCGCAAAAAACTCCTCGAAAAACTCACCGTCGAAGACCTGCCCGTCTCCTCACGGAAGTATCCCTTTGTGGTCTTCAAACCGGAGCGCGCCTGCGGCGATATCATCCTGGAGATCAAGGATCTGTGCAAAACCGTCGACGGCGTCAAGGTGCTGGACAACTTCAGCCTGATCGTCAACAAGGGGGACAAGATCGCCTTCGTCGGTGGCGACGCCCAGACAAAAGCCGCCCTCTTTCAGATCCTGGCCGGCGAACTCGAACCGGACAGCGGTTCTTTCCGTTTCGGAGTCACCATCACGCCGGCCTTTTTCCCCAAGGAGAACCGCCGCTTTTTCGAAAATGACCTGACCCTGATCGATTGGCTGCTGCAGTTCGCGCCGACCGAAGGAGAGAGCTTTGCCCGTGGCTTTCTGGGCCGCATGCTGTTTTCCGGCGAAGAAGCGACCAAAAAATCCAATGTCCTCTCCGGCGGGGAAAAAGTGCGCTGCATGCTCGCCCGGATGATGCTGACCGGCGCCAACGTGCTGGTGTTCGACGAACCGACCAACCACCTCGACCTCGAATCCATCACATCTCTCAACAACGGACTGATCGCCTTTCCGGAGGTGATCCTGTTTGCCAGCCACGACCACAAGTTCCTGTCGACGGTTGCCAACCGCATCGTCGAATTCACCCCCGCGGGCTTCATCGACCGGGCAATGACTTTTGACGAATACCTCGAAAGCGCCGAAGTTGCCAGAATGAGAACGGAACACTTCGGACAAGAAGCCGCCCTGGCCCTGTAGCCGGGTTACTTTTTGCAATGGTCATGGCGGGTTTGCTAATGCCTGCCATGACCATTGCATTGTCGCATCGAGGATGCCGGGCGCGAGCTTTTCATCCGAGCATGGCGAGAGCCGCCCATGGAACGACATTGAACACGAAAACCAGCAGCTTGTACCCGCCGAGAAGCGCATAAAACACCACATTGAAGGTTTCCCGCGGCATGGGAAACCACTGACTGTGGAGCCTGTAAACAAAATCGCCGCACAACACCTTCACCAGAAACGCCAGCGTCAGCAACCCCAGATTCAGGATGCTGCACCACATGAAAAATCCGCTCAGCATGGTCATATCCATCGAACCACTCCTTTTTTGATGGTTGTGGAAATTGTATCCTGACGAACAAGGCGTGCTTCTGCCCGACTCAGATCTTTTTCCCGACATAAAAAACATACCCGTAAAAATCTTTGTATTTATCATACAGATGCGCTTCATGCCGCTGATTTTTCACGAGTTCCTCGGCTGCTGTGTTGCCTGCATGTTTTTTCAGGAACTTCTTTTGGGCAGATATCTGCGGAGTGTAAAAGTTGGCGAGCCAGCAGTTTTCAGGCAAAACAAATGTCGCCACGGGAATATAGCCGGCCTTTTCCATCTGTTCGACCTTGCGGGAAATAACATCGATTTCAGGGTAAGCGTCCTTCCAGAATGCATCGATTTCGGCGGGTCGTTCCCGGGTAAACCAGGAGGCCTCGGAAACGGCAATAAAACCTCCCCTCTTCAAAAATCCATGCCATTGTTTCAGGCCTCTTTCAAACCCGATATTGTAGATTGCGCCCTCCGACCAGATCAGGTCCAGCTCTTCACGTTGAAAGGGAAGATTGTCCATTGAACCGACAATGCCGGAAACCCTGTCCTGAAGATTCCATTTACAGCTGTTGGCGTTAAATATATCGATAAAATCGGCAAACAGATCGATGCCCGTTATATGCCCCGGCGCATGTCGGGCCAGGACCATGGTCTGTCCGCCGGTTCCACACCCCAGATCAGCGATTTTCGAGTCATTGGCAAGGTTATCGATAAAAGACAGCGCCTTGAGCGTTGCTTCGGGGCTTCCCGGCCCTTGCCGCTCCAGATTTGAAAAATATTCGCAGATCAATTTGAAATCGAATTCGTGGATGGATTTGTTTGCGTCGCTCATCGTTGTTCCTTATCCATGATGTGATTGGTTTTTTGCCGGACAGGCTTTTCACACCCGCAAGTCCTTGAATAAAAATGACAAGTGGGCCGTCCTTGCGTGCCGGGGCAAATGCCGACAATGCCTGATCGTCACAAATCCGCCCCCCCGCCCCTTGACAACCTTTCGAAGAAAGGCATTCTCAAACGTAGTGGTGACGCCAGGCCAAAAAAATGCTACGAACATGAAATCTTCAGGATCGAACTGCGCACGCCGGGAGAGAACCTTGGCCATCGAATCTGTCCCTTGCATTGATAAAATCATCCGCGATTTCTGGGCATCCGCCCCCGGTAACAATCTGGGGCTCCATACCGGCGAGAAAGCATGGGCTGAGCCGCAGGTAGCCGTAGCGCGAGGCGACGACCCCCTGTTTCTTCGTCACAAGGAAATGATCGGCACCTTTCTGTGGACTCCGGCAGAGGCTTATGCCCTTGCCTTTCCCCATTTGCCGGCGCCGGGCGGCGCACAATTGCGGGTCATCAGCTATGTGTTGCCGCAGACTCCCCAAACCCGTGCGGACCAGCGTGCCGAAAAGACCATGCCGGCCGAACGCTGGGCGCGATCGCGATTCCACGGTGAAGAGTTCAACGGGGCGCTGCGCCTTTACCTCGCAGAGGCCCTCACCCGGGCCGGATATCCCTCGGTGGCGCCGGAGCGTTTGCCCGCCTTCGGCTGTCGCATTTCGCAACGCTTCGGATTGGCCTCCAACTGGTCGGAGCGCCACGCCGCCTTCGTTGCCGGGCACGGCACCTTCGGACTTTCGGATGCACTGATTACCCGATGGGGGCAGGCCGTACGCCTGGGCTCGGTCGTGTCCCGCATCGAGCTGCCTGTCACGAAGAGGGTTTACGGAGAAGACTATCACGCCTGGTGCCTGTGGTACGCCAAGGGCACCTGCGGTCTTTGCGCCAGGCGCTGCCCGGCCGGAGCCATCACCACCCGGGACGGACACAACAAACAGGCATGTTTCAGGTATATTCGCGACACAACCGCGCCCTATGCCGCCACAACCTATGGAACCGGCGCCACGCCCTGCGGTTTGTGCCAGGTTGGCGTTCCCTGCGAAACCCGGGTGCCTGAAGGGTTGCCACAAGGTCCACCATAAAACCCTCAGGCCAGCGCCACTCCCCGCTCCCGCAGGAATTGCTTGAGCTCATCGATGCGAACCATGCCGAAATGAAACATGGAGGCCGCCAGCAGAATGGTGGCCCCGGCTTGCACCGCTTCATAAAAATGCTCCAGTTTTCCGGCGCCGCCGGACGCCACCACCTCCGCCGCAACCGCCGACTTGATGGCTTTGATTACCGGCAGGTCATAGCCGGTCCGGGCACCGTCGCCGGCCTTGCTGGTTGGCAGGATGACGGGCACTCCATAACCATCCACCCGCTTGGCCCATTCGACGGCATCGAACCCCGTTGCGGTACGGCCACCGTCGACATAAACCTCGTAGCCAGACGGCAGGGCCGGGTTGCGGTCGACGTCGATGGCCACCGTCACGCGCAGGGCGCCAAGGGACCTGATCAGTTCCGGTATCAGATCCGGCTTGCGAAACGCGGCGCTGCTGACGGAAACCTTGTCGGCGCCGGCCTTGAGCACCGCCTCCGCCGACGCCACATCGGCAATCCCGCCACCCACGGTGAAGGGAACCGTGGTCACCTCGGCCACGCGCCCGACCACCTCCAGCATGGTCGCCCGGCCCTCGACGGTGGCGGTGATATCCAGAAGGGCCAGTTGGTCGGCGCCACTCTCGCAATAGGCGCGTGCGCAGGCCACCGGATCGCCGGCATCCCGGATATCCACAAAGTGCACGCCCTTGACCACGCGTCCGTTCTGCATGTCCAGACACGGCATAATACGAACTTTAGGATTCATGTTTGCAGCCTCCTGTTCGGTTGAGAAAAAACCAAGGAACATTCATTTTCTTCGAACATTTGCGGATAAGACCCGCCCGATCGGATAAACCGATCAGGCCTGATCGTATTGTTGATATTATCGATTTGATTTATCGCTAACGAAAGTATATGGTCGCTCCATGCAACCGACAATCGCCATGTGCAACATATTCGACCAAAATACCGAAAAACTGGTGGCGTTTGCAACCGAACAGGGTTTTTCCGCCATCGACTGGTCTTTGGATCCCACCCTTCCGGAACCAGAATTCCTCTCCCTCATGAAGGACCTTGCGGGATTCCAGGTGCGCTACCACTGTCGTTTTCACGGTGTGGATGTAGCCTACAGCGATCAGCGGGGCGATGAATCCCTGGCGTTGCTGTTGCGTACCGTCGACCAGATAGCTGCTGCAGGCGGGCGCTACATGACGGTGCATTCCGGGCTCGGCAATCCCTCCGGCAAGGGCATCGATATGAATCGAGCCATCAGGAACCTGGCTGTTCTCGTAGCGTATGGCCGTGGCAATGGCGTCGCCGTGGCCCTGGAAAATCTCACCACTCCGCTCACCAACGATCCGCTGCTGTTCCATCGTATCGTGACGGAAAGCGATGCTTACGTCACCATCGATATCGGCCATGCTCACGCGGTGCGGCATCTGCATCCGGGGAAGGACCTCTTCGCCGAATACATCCTGCCCCATCGCGACAGGCTTCTCAATGCACATGTCTACCATACGGAACTGGAGGGTTACGGTCACGTTCCGCCCGATGCCCTTTCCGACATCAGCGAACGCCTTGATCTTCTCGGTTTGTCTGACTCTTGCGACTGGTGGGCCATTGAACTCATGAACCCATCGGAATTGTTGCATACGCGCGACCTGCTGCAAAGCTACCTCCAAACATCATCCCTGCAGGCCGATGCAATGCGGCAACAAATTCCGTTTTTCCTGGGGAGTGTCTAAGCTGGTGCCCATCCGGGGACTCCGGATAAAAACAAGGTATACCCTGCGAATTTGTCGCTTTTTTCAAAGGACCGGGCATGCGCTGTATTCTTCTGCTTCTCGATGGCCTTGGTGACCGGAGCCACCCCCAGCTTGACCACAGGACCCCTCTTCAGGCCGCCTCCACACCCAATCTCGACAAAATCGCCTCTCTCGGCATGAACGGACTTTTCCACTCCCACCTCCAGGGAACGGCCTTGCCCAGCGAGCTTGCCCATTTTCTCATGTTTGGTTATCAAATAGAGGATTTCCCGGGGCGGGGCGTTGTAGAAGCCTTGGGGGAAGGAATCGACATCCGACTGGATGATGTGGCCCTGCTGGCACGCATCTTCTCTGTGACCAAAGAGCAACAGCGCCTTGTGCTTCGCCATGAAAATCCGCCTCTCGACCGTCAGGATTGTCAGTCTCTTCACGGGGCGATCCGCGCTTTCAGCCGCGATGCCATTGAGGCCGAATTCCTACCTACAAAAGGGATCGGCGGCATTCTCCGTTTGCGAGGGAAGGTGTCGAAAGCCGTTACCGACTCGAATCCAATCATCGAAGGGCGCCCCCTGATGGAGGTTCTCCCTTTGCGCGCCATGGCGGAGGATCCGCTCACCCAGAATACCGCCCGGTTTCTCAACGACTATCTGCGCTGGAGTTATCGGACACTTGCCACGCATCCACTTAATCGACAACGAACCCGGGAGGGACTTCCGGCCATTAATGCGGTCGGTACGCAGCGAGCCGGAATGATGAAGCACCTGCCTTCATTTACCGACAAATGGGGGCTCAAGGGGCTGATGATCGCGTCCGGTGCCGTTTATCAGGGGCTCGGTCAGGTGGTCGGCATGGAAACCTGCAAGGTCAGGGATACGGGCGATCCCGGCAAGGATTTGCAGGAACGGCTCGCCATGGCCTGGCAGGCCAAGGAATTCGATTTTGTGCACGTCCATACCAAGGTTGCCGATGAGGCAGGTCATGCCAGAGATCCTCTTCTTAAAAAACGGATAATAGAATCCATCGATGCGGCGCTCGCTTTTGCCATCGAGAAAATCGTTGCCGACGGCGATGTTCTGTTTATCGTTACCGCCGATCATGCCACGGCTTCCTCCGGCACCATGATTCACACCGGCGAGACGGTGCCGATAGTCATGGCCGGGAGATATGTGCGGCGCGACAAGGTCGTGAGTTTCGACGAGGTAAGTTGTGCTTCCGGTGGGCTGAATCTTGTCAGGGGTAAGGAGCTCATGTATCTGGTCCTGAATTTTCTTGACCGGGGCAAGCTCTGGGGACTCATGGATGCTCCCGATGACCAGCCTTTCACGCCGGGCAACGCGACCCCCCTCCCTGTCGACTGAACCCCGAGGTCGTTGTTCGCCAGTCGAGCCTGCGCGCTGCAACGAGGTGTCGTGAAGAAGAGAGCGATGGCGGACGATAAGGAGTTGTCAAATATGGCCCGTGAGCCGATCCCGGATGTCGAAACCGGAGTCATCCATGGCCGTTTTCAGGTGCTCCATAACGATCATCTCTCCTATCTCCAGGCGGGAATGGCGCTTTGCCGTCACCTGGTCGTGGGGATTACCAACCCGGATCCTTTTCTAACCAGGGATGAGACGGTCGATCCAAAGCGAAGCCACTCGATTTCCAATCCCCTGACCTATTTTGAACGCTACGTCATGATTCGGGCTGTTTTGGAAGAGGCGGGTATCGCCTCATCGCGTTTTTCAGTGGTGCCGTTTCCCGTCAATCTGCCCGAGCTGTACAGATATTATGTTCCCCTCGATGCGCTGTTTTTTGTTTCCATCTATGACGATTGGGGGAAGCGGAAACTGGCGTATTTCAAATCGCTTGGCCTGGCGACCCACATTCTTCGGGAAGTGCCGGCTGCTGAGAAAGGGTTGAGCGCCACCGATATTCGCTGCCGGATGGCGCGAAACGAGCACTGGGAAGCCGGGGTGCCGGGTGCCGTGGTCAGACTCATGAAAAAGTGGGATATCCCCGGCCGCCTGCGGGAGATGGAAAAACCCTCCTGAAAATTTCGGCCGCAATATGTATCCATGTCACCCCATTGATAAAATCAATAATTCCGCAACTTTGTATTTAAATTTACAATTAGACAACCAGCCAGGCATTTGCTAGCTTCGAATCGAGTTTTTTCCACTTTTTTCGGAGGAGCATATGAAGAAAATTTCCTGGATTCAACCGTTATTGATTATTTCCATTCTGCTGCTGGTCTGTGCGCCAGCTTTTTCCGGAAGCCTTGATCCGTTTCAAGGCGAGAAGGGCGTGCTGAAAATATCCGGAGGGACCGCGCATATTCCTGTCATGAAAGATGCTGCCAAAAAAATCATGGTCATGAATCCTGAGATCCAGATCAGCATTGCCGGTGGGGGCTCGGGTGTTGGCATCAAGCAGGTGGGGGAAGGCCTGGTGGCTATCGGTAACAGCGGACGCAAACCGACTGACGAAGAAATTAGCCGCTATAAGCTCGTTTTGCACAAATGGGCCATTGACGGTGTCGGACCGGTAGTCAATCCCAAAAATCCGGTGAAGGCGTTGAGCAAAAGCCAGATGAAGGATATTTTTGCCGGCAAGATCGAAAACTGGAAAATGCTGGGCGGGGAAGACAGAAAAATAAATATTTACACCCGCGATGAAGCCAGCGGGACCCGGGAGGTCTTCTGGAAAAAGGGCCTGGACAAGGGAGAGATCATTCCCGGAGCCCATGTCGTGGTATCCAACGGCGCGATGAAATCGGCGATTGCTCAGGACCCCTACGGTATTGGTTACGTATCTGTCGGTCACATCGATGCGACCGTGGCTCCCGTTGCTCTGGACGGGGTTGTGCCGACCATCGAAACGGTTCAGGAAGGGACTTATACCATCGCCCGCGGTCTTTACAGCAACACCAGGGGGGAGCCATCGGGACTGACAAAAAAATTCCTCGATTTTCTTTTTACGCCGGAGGGCAAGAAGATTATTGAAGAAAAAGGATTCATTCCGGTCCGATGAAAAAGATTGGAGAACGGGTTGCGGAGAGGGCATTTTTCCTCTCCGCACTGGCAAGCTCTTTGATCACCGTTGCCATTCTGGTGTTCATGGTATTCATGGGCTTGCCTCTGATGAGAGAGGGCGGGTTTTACCAACTCCTGGTGAAACCGTGGGCACCGTATCAGGGAGCCTTCGGTATCTATCCGATGATCGTGGGTACGGCGTGCATTTCACTGCTGGGCTTGGCCGTCGCTTTTCCCCTCAGCCTCGGTTGCTCCTTTCTGATTACAACCATTGCTCCGAAACCTGTCAGCCGGGTTTTTCGTCGACTCATCGAGTTGATGACGGGGATCCCAACGGTTATCTATGGTTTCGAGGGTATCTTTCTGCTTGTTCCATTTGTCCGGGAACTTTTTCAGGACGGATCAGGGATGTGCGTGCTTACCGCGGCCCTGGTGCTCGGCATCATGATC
>NZ_JBFWJQ010000039.1:0-21476 GCF_050253115.1 Syntrophotalea sp. | reverse complement strand
GGTACGCACCAGTTTTTCGGCACACCGCATGATCCGGTCGTAGATCTGTTGATTGATGGTGGCGATGTCGGGATGGCAGCAGCCGCGCAGGTTGATGCCCATGGTGACGGTGCGGATGTCGAGGTGCTCGTGGGTCACCATGTTGATGGTTTCGAGAATTTCTTGCGGATGGATGAGCATCGGCGGCCTCCTCAGATCCTGTGCATGAAACGGAAGGCGTCTTCGTGCTGGACGATGACCTGTACGCCCAGTTCCTTGCCGATGGCCGACATCGCTTCCTGAAAGGCCGTCAGATCGAAATTGTCCGATTTTACTTCCGCCAGCATCAGCATGGTGAAAAGATCGTTCATGATGGTCTGCCGGATATCGGCGATATTGACACTGTATTCGGCCATGACGCGGGTGATGCCGGCGACGATGCCAACACGGTCCAGACCGATGACGGTAATGACGAAGCGACTTGATGACATGGGTTTTCCTTGGGTTCGTTGCTCGTTATGGATAAATAAAAGGTCCCCGCCTCTACGGATTTTCGGATGTGGGGATTCAACCCGTCATCCTGACCCGGTGCCCGGTGTATGCCGCTGCACCAAAGGCGGTTATTCACAAAGGCGTTAAGTATCGCGCCAAAGCCTGCGCAGGTCAAGGTCGGGATCCTTGCGAACAAATTTTTGCTCTTTTCAAACCGGCCGGCGCCGGGTTATGCTGCCACGGATTTGTTGGCTTAACCGTGACGAATACAAATTTCCAGCCGGGAATCCTATGACCGAATTCAGCAAACAGACTCTGTTGATGGGCAACGAGGCCATTGCCCGCGGCCTTGTGGAGGCCGGTTGCGCGGTGGCCGCGGCCTATCCGGGCACGCCTTCCACCGAAACCATGACCGCCCTTGTCCGCCTGCAGCCGCAACTCGGGGCGGCGTTGCATGTGGAATGGTCGCTCAACGAAAAAATCGCTTTCGAGGTTGCCCTGGCGGCCAGCTATACCGGCAAGCGTGCGGCGGCGATCATGAAACAGGTAGGCCTGAACGTGGCCGCCGACCCCTTCATGCGCGCCGCTTACCTGGGCGTGGTGGGCGGACTGCTGCTGGTGGTGGCCGACGACCCCGGGCCGCACAGCTCCCAGAACGAGCAGGATTCGCGCTTCTTCGCCCATTTTGCCCGGGTGCCGGTGCTGGATCCTTCCAGTCCCGCCGAAGCCCGCGACATGGTGGCCCTGGGGTATGCCTTGTCCGAACGCTATCGGCTGCCGGTCATGCTGCGCCCTACCACGCGCATCTGTCACGCCCGTCAGAATGTCGGGCAGGCCGAACCCCTTGCGCTCGGTCGCCGGGCGGATTTCGTCCGCGATCCATCGCGCTGGGCGGCGACCCCGGCGTTCCTGCCGGCCCTGCATCAGCAGCTCAACGACAAGATCGATCGCATCGCCCGGGATCCACAAGTCGCTCCACGGCTGCTCGCCGGCGACGGCTCCTTCGCCGGGCGCTGTGTGGTCGCGTCCGGGATCGCTTTTGCCAACGCCTGTGATCTGCTCGCCGACATGCAGCTTCTGGGCAAGGTCGATGTTTATCAGGTATTGCTGCCTTATCCGCTGCACCGGCCATTTATCGATGCTCTGCGCGACCGCTACGACACAGTTCTGATCCTGGAGGAGACCTATCCCGTCATTCAGCAGCAGTTGGCCCATCCCGGCGCCGCCGGCCGCGGTTCCCGGCTGCTGCCGGCGCATGGCGAACTGCTGCCCGACGCCATGCTGCCGGCGCTGGAAGATTTTTTCGGCCTGCAGCCGTCATCCGCCGGGGACGCCGCACCGGCCGGACGCGACAAACGGCCGGCCCTGTGCGCCGGTTGCGGGCACCGGGCCGCCTTCCATGTCATCAAGAAGGTGTTTCCCGGGGGCATCTTCCCCAGCGATATCGGCTGCTATACCCTGGGCCTGAACCTTGGCGCCGTCGATACGGTGCATTGCATGGGAGCCTGCATCAGCCAGGCCGCCGGTTTTTATCAGGCCTATGCGCAGGACGGCGGGGAGGTTCCGGCCATTGTCGCCACCATTGGCGATTCGACTTTTTTTCATGCCGGCATCCCGGCGCTGATCAATACGGTCATCCAGCAGGCGCGCATCATCGTCGTGGTGCTGGATAACGCCACCACCGCCATGACCGGTCACCAGCCCAGCCCTCATCTGGGGCTGCGGGCCGATGGCCGTGCCACTCCCCGCGTCCTTATCGAAGATCTGGTACGGGCCTGCGGCGTGCGGTTCCTGGAGGTGTGCGACCCTTATGATACCGACATGCTGGCCGGGCAGCTGAAACAGGCCGATGCTTTCTGCCGCGGTGAAGACGGCGGTCCGGCGGTGATTATCGCCCGCCACCCCTGTCTCATGGACAAACAGGCGCGGCACGACCAGCCCCGCTTTTGCATGTCGGTGGGGGACGATTGCAATGGCTGCCGGTATTGTCTCCAGGCTTTCGAGTGTCCGGCGCTGTTTTTCGATGACGCTGGCGGCAGGGTGGATATCGATCAGGATCTGTGTGTCGGTTGCGGTGTCTGTCAGAAGGTCTGCCCCCGTCAAGCCATCCGCAAGGAGGAGCCATGTGCATGAACCGGCAGCTGTTTGTCAGCGGCATGGGTGGGCAGGGGGTGCTGTTTGCGACCCGTGTCATCGCCCAGGCGGCGGTGGAGGCGCACCTGCAGGTATTGACCTCGGAAACCCACGGCATGGCGCAGCGTGGCGGCACCGTCATCTCCATGATCAAGATCGGGGATTTCCGCAGCCCGTTGCTGCGTCGTGGTCAGGCGGATGTCGGCCTGTTTCTGCATGCCGGCAACCTTGAGGTGCACCGCTGCCTGCTCAAGCCAGGCGGCCGGATGGTGGTGAACAGCCCGGCCGCGGACATCGATGCGGCCATCGATGCCTCGGCTCTGGCGCGGCGCCAGGGCAACCCGGTACTGGCCAATCTCATTCTGCTTGGGCATGCGGTGCGCCGCACGCCATGGTTCTGTTCCCCGGAAGCGATGGAACGGGTCATCCGGAACCTGTCCCGGGGACCATTCGCGGCGGCTAATCTGGCCGCATTTCGGCTTGGTTTCGACTTCGGATATTGAAACTGCCGTTCTGGCACGCCAGGCAGTTTTCATTCCCAGCTGCAAGAAAAGATCGGATATGCCATGAATCAAAACTTCATGCCGGATTTTCAGAACGAACAACAACTGCTCTCCCACCAGCTCAAAGGGCTGCAATGGACCATCCGGCATGCCTGGCAGGGATCGGAATTTTACCGCGCGCGGCTGGACAGGGCCGGCATTCGCCCTGACGACATTCACAGTCTCGCGGACCTGGAGCGACTGCCTTTTACCACTGCCGACGATTTGCGCGACGGCTATCCTTTCCCCTTGCGGAGCGTGCCTTTCGAGCAGATCGTGCGGGTGCATGCCAGCAGCGGCACCACCGGCAAGCGCAAGGTTCTGTGTTATACCCAGCAGGATCTGGATGACTGGTGTCACTTTTTTGCGCGCTGCTACCAGATGGCTGGCGTGACGGCCGAAGACCGGGTGCAGATCGCGGTCGGGTACGGGGTCTGGACGGCGGGCATGGGGTTTCAGTCCGGCTGTGAAAAGATTGGCGCACTGGCGGTGCCCATCGGTCCTGGCAACGTCGATCTGCAGTGCCAGTTTCTGATCGATTTCCAGCCGACCGTATTCTGTTGTACCGCTTCCATGGCGCTGCTGATGGCCGAGGAGATTCACCATCGAGGCATCGCCGACAAGATCAACGTCAAAAAGATTATCTACGGTTCGGAACGTTCCTCGGTGTCCATGCGTCAGAAGATTTCCCAGCTGTTCGGCGGCGCGGAACTGTTCGATATCACCGGCCTGACGGAACTGTACGGTCCTGGAACCGGCATCGAATGCTCCCATCATGACTGCATCCATTACTGGGGCGATTACTATATCGTCGAAATCGTCGACCCCGAGACACTGCGGCCCGTGCCCCCCGGCGAATGGGGTGAAATGGTGGTCACCACCCTGTGCAAACAGGCCGCGCCCCTGATCCGCTACCGCACCCGGGATGTCACTCGCATCCTTCCTGGCCGCTGTTCCTGCGGCAGCCTGATGCCGCGCCATTCACGCATTCTGGGGCGTACGGACGATACCTTTATCTTTCGCGGCGTCAATATTTACCCCTCCAGCATCGACAGCATTCTTTCCACGATTGGCGGCCTCGGCTCTGAATATCAGATCCATCTTTCCCGGGATGAAGAGCGTGGCCGCGATTCGCTGAAACTGGTCGTGGAACGGGGGCAGGGTGTATCCGATGCAGGGGATCGGGCGCTGATCGGGGAGTTGCTGCATCAGTTCAAGCGGCAGTTGCTGGTCACGCCGGAAGTCGAACTGGTCGCCTACGGCAGCCTGCCCCGTTCGGAAAGAAAAAGCCAGCGCGTATTCGACGCGCGGATCACCGATTCCATCATCTGAGCACGGCGTTTGCTTATCCGTCAGGGTTCTGCCGGTGTGGTTTTCGTGCCCGGCCTCATCTACAGCAGATCTTCGGGGGCAAACACGGACAACAGGGCATTTTTCAGGTGTTGCCACCAGGTGGTGAGCGGTTCCTGATGATAAGCTCTCGCCTGCCCGTTATCCACGGTATGCCAGACCAGGTTTTTCCCGCCCTTTTTACCGGGGATCAGCTGCAGCCGGTAGCTGTTGTGCGGCATTGTATAATGCGCGAACAGGGCAGCGACCCGGCTGGCGAGTTCGGGACTGTCCACCAGAATGCCCACCTCCGTATTCAATGCCGCTGAACGCGGATCGTGATTGAAGGAACCGATGAAGACGCGCCGACGGTCCATGACGTAGGCCTTGGCGTGCATGCAGGCCTGGGACGAACCTGTCAGTGCCAGCCGATCCTTGCGTGTCTCCGGGGGCGGAAAGGTCCTCTTGAATTCGAACAATGCAATCTGTTCCTCCAGCAGGGGCCGACGGTAACGATTGTATCCCGCCTGTACGATTTTCAAATCCGTGGCTGCGTAGGAATTGGTCAGAACCCTCACTTCAACCCCCTGCTGCTTCAGTTGCCGAAACAGGGCGATGCCGTCCTTGCCGGGAATAAAATAGGGCGAGATGATCAGGAGTTCCGATTCGGTTTCCCGGAACAGGGCATGAAAACGGTCGAAATGCAGACTGGCGCAATCGGGTTGACCGGGTGAGAGTTTGCAGGGGAAATCGGCCAGAACCTGGCCCCGGGCCCAGATGACCGGTACGTCGGGAGGCGTGGCGGCAAGTTCTTCGAGATAGGCGACGACAGCAGGCCGCCGGCGGTGATCGTCGAGCTGCATCCGCAGATCCTGCAAGGGGGTATTGCCGGTGGGATGGATACCGAGGGCCGTCACTGGCACCGATTTGTCGAAATTCCAGTAGGCGTCGAAACTGGCGGAAAGTCGCGGCACTACCGGACCGAGGGTCCACAGGTCGATGTCGCGCAGGTCGATGCGGGGATGAGCCTCGAAGTACTCGTCGCCCAGGTTGCGGCCGCCGACAATGGCCACCGTATTGTCGGCGATAAAGACCTTGTTGTGCATGCGCCTCTGCACGCGGCTGAAATCGTACAGCGCATCGACCAGACGGCCTAAAACCGGGGTGTGGCGGAACACAAAGGGGTTGATGACCCGCACCTCCACCCCGGGGTGGGTATCAAGGGCGGCAAGGTGAAGGGCGCTCTGGTCGAAGTGCAGATCGTCAAGCAGCAGACGGATGCGAACCCCGCGATCGGCTGCCTGCAGAAGCTGATCCAGCAGCAGCAGGCCGCTGAGGTCGCTGCGCAGGATGTAGTATTGCAGATCGAGGGTTTGTTCGGCCCGCGCGGCAAGCTGCAGGCGCATGGCGAGGGCCTGCAGGCCGTTGTCAACCAGTTGAAACGCTGAATGATCAGGGTGCTGTACCAAAGAGGAGCTGTACTGCCTTGCCAGTGCGGTGCTGTCGGACGGCGGCAAAGCCCGGCTTGCGGAGCGTTCCACCGCGGCAAGATCAATGGCGGCGCAGCCCCCCAGACACAGGATTGCAAGACAGGTCAGAAACGGATTCATGGCCAACAGTATAGCGCAGTGCCGGCACTTTGCAGGTCGCTTTCGCAGGGTGGGAACAACGAGGCGTTTTTCAGCCGAGGCTGCCGAGGCTGGCAAGCGCCACGGCCTGTTTGGGGGGGCAGGCGGCGCCGTCGCAGGCCACCATCAGGGTGCCGCAGCCGCTGCGGGTAAAGCCGCACTCTGCCAGCAGGGCGGCGGCTCCCGTCGAAGCGAGCACGTCGATGTGAAGGGTGCCGCCGCCTGCGGCGCGGATGGCGGTGCGGATGACGGCGGCATGCTCGCGGGGCGAATGTTCCCTGGACAGCCAGGGCCCGAGTACTTTTAGCGATCCGTAGTTCTGGAGCAGGGCGATGCTGTTCCCGGTACGGATGATGCGGCCGCCGGTGGCCAGATACTGAAGGATCAGGCGGCGGTCCGTACCCCAGACGCGGCGGTCCATCCTGTACAGGTGCTCCAGATCCGTTGGCAGCACAGGGGCGCTGCAGTGTTGGAGGGGCGGTATGAACATCTGCCAGCGCTCGATGCGGTCACATGGCCGAAATCCCCGCGATGCGTACAGGGGGCGTCCCTGCTCCGATGCCGTCAGCCACAGGCTCTGGATGCCGCTGCGACGGAGTTTGTCGCATACCTGGTCAAACAGGTGGCGGCCAAGGCCCATGCCACGTTTTTCCGGGGCAATGATCAGGTTGCCGATCCAGGCAAAATCCGCATAGGGCACGGCGGTGGCGAAGCCGCAGGTCTGATCCCGGGATCTCAGCGCGAATGCCCAGTCGGCCAGGGGGCCTCGAAACAGCGCCGCCTCCGCTGGCAGAACCTGCCAGTATTCGGCCTGCGCCCAGAAAAAAAAGGCGCCCCAATCACGTATTTCCGGACGGATCAGAGCCAGCTCGTCCTGCTGCTGCGTATCGGCCACCTGTGCGCTCCCTCTCCGCCGCGAAACGTGCCGGAGATTGTTGAATGATCAGCCGATCTGGCGGCCGAACTGGTGAAATTCATCGAAGTTGCTGAATTCGGCATCCGCCAGATATTCGTTGGGGGCGTTGATGAACTCGTAAAACGCCTCGATCATGAAGCAATCATGCTGTTCATGGTTGAATAACTGCCGCAGCAGATCCTGCATGGCGCTGCCCGGGGCCGTATTGCACAACTCGCGATAGAACTCGGTGTTCATCGATTCCAGTTCCATAATGGCTCGGATGGAGGTTTCGGCATCGCGTCGGTTTTCATCGCATTGCAGGGCCAGAAGCCGACCTGTCAGGTGTTTTGCGAGACGGCTCAGGTTTCGGGATATATCACCGTCGCAGGCGCCGTTGCCGGTCTGGGTTTCGAGGGTGCGGTAGCGCATCTCATGGTCCGCAGCCAGGTCGGCGATCAGCGCTCGCAGGCTGGCGGCCCCGGTTTTGCGGGCGAGTCGGCCGTAAAGCTCGGACGCATCTTTTTCCAGTTTTTTCGCGACACTCAACGCATTCATGGTTTGCTCCTTGCCGATAGTGGTTTGAACTGCTGCCCTCCGCCGTATCACATAACAAGTCCTGACAGGCTTCACTTCCCGCCGGTCTGCCCGGCCAGAGCGCAATACAGAGCTTCAAGTTCCGGGTCTTCCACGGGGCGTTTGCACCGTTGGGATACGGCGCGCACCCGAAGCAGAAGCGTTGCAAGGCAGACCGCGGACGGGTCGAGTCCCAGCCCCCGCATGTGCGCCGCCAGCCCGTGCCGGCCGGTGTGTTTGCCCAGAATCAAGCGGCGGCTCGAACCGACCTCGCCCGGCTCAAAGGGTTCGTAAGTGCCTGGATCCTTCAGCACGCCGTCCACGTGCAGACCCGATTCGTGGGCGAAGGCGTTTTCCCCTACGATCGGTTTCCAGGCCGGCAGCGGATGCCGGCTGGCCGCAGCGACGTAGCGGGATATCTCCACGAAGCGGCTGGTATCGATGGTGCACGGCAGGCCGCAGGCATGCTTGAGCCCCATCACCACTTCTTCCAGGGCGGCGTTGCCGGCCCGTTCTCCGAGGCCGTTGACGGTCGTGTTGATAAATCGGGCGCCAGCCCGGGCCCCGGCGATGGCATTGGCGGTGGCCATGCCGAGATCGTTGTGCGTATGCACTTCAATGTCGATCTCCACGCGCTGGCGCAGGTAACGGATTTTTTCGAAAGTGCCGAAGGGGTCGAGCAAACCAAGGGTGTCGCAGAAACGGAAACGATCCGCGCCCATGCCGCGGGCCAGCTGCATCAGTTCAACCAGATAGTCCAAATCCGCACGACTGGCGTCTTCGGCTCCGACGCTAACGTACAGATTGTGTTGCTTGGCGAAGCCAAGCGCCCGTTTGAGCTGTTCGCGTACCCAGTTGCGGTCCTTGCGCAGCTTGTGACGGATATGCAGGTCCGAAACCGGCAGGGAAATATCGACCGCCGTCGCTCCGCATGCCAGCGAGGCACGGATATCCTCCACCAGCGCCCGGTTCCAGGTGATCAGCCGGGCCTTCAGGCCAAGGCCGAGCAGCGCCCTGACGCAATGCTGTTCGTGCCGCCCCATGGCCGGGATGCCGCATTCGATCTCGTGCACACCGATGTCATCCAGCAGGCGGGCGATGGTTCTTTTCTCTTCCAGTGAAAAAACCACTCCCGCCGTCTGTTCGCCATCGCGCAGGGTTGTGTCGTCGATAATGATGTCGGGAAGGGGGCAGGTTTGCATGGCGCCTCGTTTGGTCAGATGAGGGGTTCCAACATCCAGGCCGCGGGCCGCAGTGCCTGTTACGGCACCGTTGCTGGAAGCTAGCAAATGATTTTGCAATCGGTATGCCATGGGTAACTTATTGAAAACAGGATAAAAGTTTTTTGTGTTTTCCGTGCTTGCCGATAAATTGGGCGTTGGTGGCTTTGCAAGCCGATTATTGTGGCATGGTTAAAAATCCCGGATGATTATGCGTTTGGCTGTCGCCGCTCTCGGAAACCACGGCATGGCGCCGGGGCGTCTCTTCGAGATACGACAGGTCGATATCCCCACCCAGCATGCCTGCCGCATCGGCACGGCATTGCCTGCAATGTCGCGCCTGCGGCAGGATATGCTCGGCCTGGTCGCGCACCAGGGCCATGCGGGTCGGAGTTGGTGCCGGACATTCACGGAAAATCCCCTGGGGAATAAGCGGCAGAATGTTCATCATGTCGGCACCGCAGCGTTTGGCGGTGCGGGCCAACGGCAGGGTCTCGTGATCGTTGACGCCTGGGATGTAGACACTGTTGACCTTGACCAGCATGCCGGCCCGGGAGGCGGCCTGGATGCCGTTGATCTGGGCATCGAGCAGGGTCGATGCGCCTGCCTCGCCGTGCAGCACGATGCCGTCCAGTCTGACGCTCTGGTAGATTCTGGCACCGGTCGCCGGGGTGATGGCGTTCATGGTGACGGTGACGCTGCCGACGCCAAGGCTGCGCAGGGCATCCAGGCGTTCGGCCAGCAGCAGGCCGTTGGTGGAAAGACACAGTTGCAGATGGGGATACGCCGCTTTGACCAGGCGGAAGGTTTCGAAGGTATTTTCGTTCGCCAGCGGGTCACCGGGGCCGGCGATGCCTACAACCTTCAGCCTGGCGCCGACTTCGGGATGGCCCAGTAAAGCGCGGACCCGGTCAAGGGCCTGCTGCGGCGAGAGGACGCGGCTGGTGACACCGGGGCGGTTTTCGTTGGCGCAATCGAAGCGGCGTTCGCAGAATCCGCAGCGGATATTGCATCCCGGCGCCACGGGCAGATGGATACGGGCGTTGTTCTGATGTCCGGCACCGAAGCAGGGGTGACCGGCGGCATGACGATCTTTTTCGGAGCAGGTCTTGGCGGACATGGTGTTTCTCCTTTCAGGCTCGCCGGGATTGCCGGCAAACCGTCGAAAACTGCTGGATGAAGGCCCGGGCGGACAATGCCGCCGGGCCTCGTTGCCGTTATGCAGCCGGGCACATCCTGGCGCCGCCTGCCGATGCGAACTGTTCGATGTCCATCAGGGGTTGGGAATGGACATCAGGCTATTGGTAGCCCCTCCCGGTTTTTTTTTGGCAACTGCGCGATCAGAGCTCCAGTGGTTTGAAAGAAAAAGCCTTTTTGGGACAGGTCACGCCGCAGGCGGCGCACCCGATGCAGTTGCCGGGATTGTCCACGTACATGAACATGCGGGCGGAATCCTCTTCATCGACTTCGTGGAAGCCAAGCACATTGCGCGAGCAGGCCTTGTAGCAGCGGCCGCAGCCGAGACATTTTTCATCGTCGATCTTTTCCACGAAGGTCGGAGTCCAGGGACTGCCGTCTCGGGTTTTTCCGGTGTAATGAGCCATGAGTGGTTCTCCTCCAAGGGTTTTTTCCGGATCAGGCGCAAAGACGTTGCGAGGGCATCGCGGCATAGCATTATTTCTGCATCGCTTGTCGCAGCCAGGGGGGAGGGTTGTTGGCCAGAACCGCCTGAATCCGGCCGATAACTTCTCGAATCGTTTCGTGCCCCCTGCTTTTGACCGGATGGATTCTGTTGGCCACCAGGCGTGCGGCGGCGGGCCCGCCAATCTCGGTTACATAGACAATGGTGCAATCAGCGAGTCGTTTCAGCCGGGCATCGATTTTGTCGTCTTCATGGTCCGAAGCGGGTTCAATGTCGACCATGCTCAAAAAACGTGACTCATCGGCGCCGACTTCCCAGACGGCAAATTGTGTGGACCAGCCAAAATGCTGGTCGATGCTTTGGTTGTCCGACGTGGCGAACGCGATTTTCATGACGATCCCTCTCTGCTTCACAGCGGCGATAGTGCCGCAACATCCGCCGGCAGGACTTTGTTTGGCGGATTGGTGAAGAACACCCTGTTAGCGCATCATTTCAAAATGCTTGTCTTCGCAGTTGCGGTCGACCTCGTCCAGAAAGCTGTTGGCGATAGCGGTCAGCAGGTTGATGGCACCTTGATAGCCGATATACGGCACACGGTGCAGGTTGACCCGGTCCAGAATCGGGAAGCCGACGCGGATCAGGGGAATGCCGGCATCGCGGGTAATGAATTTGCCGTGCGTGCAGCCGATCAGGGCATCGACGGGATCGGTCATCACCAGACTGCGCAGGTGCCACAGATCCTTGTTCATCCAGAGCTTGCAACCTTGGCCGTAAGGGGATTTGTCGAGCAGCGCCTGCAGGTATTTGCCGACCTTCTTGCTGCCACGACTGCAGACGACGTGGTAGGGCCGTGCCCCCATTTCGAGCAGAAAGGCGATCATGCCCGCCAAAAAATCAGGATCGCCCCAGAGGGCGAATTTTTTGTTGTGCAGATACTGGTGGGCGTCGGTCATGGCATCCACCGCACGGCCCCGTTCGGCCTTGAGGGTCGGCGCTACGGGCTTGCCGAACCGTTCGGCGAGGTTCATCAGAAAGGCGTCGGTATTGGCGATGCCGATGGGCGATGGCATTACTTCCACCGGGGCATCGGTCTGCTCCTTGAACCACTTGATGGTTTCCGTGGTGGCATGCTTCTGCAGTGAAAGGGTGGCGTGGGCGTTCAGCGCATCGGCGGCCTCGTCCAGGGGCGTGCCGCCGGGGTAGGGGCGGTAGGTGCCGTCCAGGGGCGAGTCGAAGGATTCGCTGATGTCGGCCAGCACGGTAACCTCGATGCCCATTTCCTGACAGATACGCTTGTATTCCCGATAATTGCCGGTGTTGCAGTCGAACCCGGGGATCAGATTGAGTTTCCCATTGTCCTTGCCTTCCACCTTTTTGTCGGCGGACAGACACGACAGGACCGATTTGAGCATCGCGTCGTAGCCGTGGATGTGGGTGCCGTTGAAGCTCGGCGTGTTGGCGTAGGGCAGAGGGTAATCCCTGGCGACGATCCCGGCGTTGCGCGCATTGGTGATAAAGGCGTTCAGGTCGTCGCCGATGATTTCCGGCATGCAGGAGGTGAAAATGGCAATCATCTTCGGCGCATACAGTTTCAGGGCGTTTTCCAGGCCTTCGTGCAGGTTGTTCTGACCGCCGAACACCGCGCCGTCCTCGGTCATGGCGCTCGATACCGCGGCCGCCGGCTCGCGGAAGTGGCGGGTCAGGGCACTGCGGTAGTAGGACGCGCACCCCTGGGAACCGTGCACGTAAGGCAGGGTGCCTTCAAAACCGTGGGCGACCAGTTGGGCGCCGAGGGGCTGGCAGGCATGGACCGGATTGATGACGACGGCTTCGCGGGCGAAGTTTTTTTCCCGGTAGTCTTCCGAATTGATCCATTCTTCAACCCGAGCCACCTCTTCCGGTGTGTTTTCGGTTACTTTTTTAACGGCGCAAGTTTCGCTCATGGTGAATACTCCTGTCCTGTGTTGAAGTGAGCAGCGAGGTAGTTTTCATCCGGAAACGGCCCTTTTCCGCCGTGGCGGCGTCAATCCGCAGGCTTGCTTGTGCGGCGTACCGATGTACGCCTCCGCGCAACCCCTTGATTTCCTTGCCACAACGAAAAATTGCTCGTTTCCCATATGAAAACTACGCTGCATCCATCCGGAGTTTCCAGATGGATACGAGGTAGTTTTCATCCGAAGTTTTCGGATGAAAACGAGGTAGCGAGAGCTGCGTGAGGTGCCATCCCGTTTGCTTCGAGCGGTTCTTAAAACGGCGCCTTGACCAGGCCCCAGGTCGGGCTGTTGATGGCCATGTCGATGTCCCGGGCGAAGATCGGGAAACCTTCATAGCCGTGGTACGGGCCGGAATAATCCCAGCTGTGCATCTGCCGGAAGGGGATGCCGGCTTTCTGGAACACGTACTTTTCCTTGATGCCGCTGCCCACCAGATCGACCTTGTACTCCCTAGCCCATTTTTCCAGCTCGATTTCCGAGGCGTCGTCGAAAATCAGGGTGCCTCGGGCCATCTCTTCGTAGGTGCGCTCATAGTCGTCGTTGTGGGCGAATTCATAGCCGGTGCCGACGATTTCCAGCCCGAGGTCTTCATAGGCTCCGATGGTGTGACGGGGCCGCAGACCGCCGACGAACAGCAGGGCGCGTTTGCCTTCGAGGCGCGGGCGGTACTCGTCGACGATCGCCTGCATCATCGGCGTGTATTTTTCGATGATCTTTTCAGCGTTGTCCTGGATCGTCCGGTCGAAACGGGCGGCAATGGCGCGCAGGCTGGCGGCGATCTTGGTCGGACCGAAGAAGTTGAATTCCATCCAGGGGATGCCGTAGCGTTCTTCCATGACCTTGGCCATGTAGTTCATGGAGCGGTAGCAGTGGATGAGGTTCAGTTTCACCTGATGGGTGGCGGCGATATGTTCGATCTGCCCGTCACCGGTCCAGATGGCCCGTACCCGCAGGCCGAGTTCTTCCAGGATCTTTCTGGAGGCCCAGGCGTCACCGCCGATATTGTAGTCCCCGATCAGGGCGATATCGTAAGGTCCCGGCTCATCATCGAATTCGCGGGTGCCGATGACGAAGTCGCGGATGCTGTCATTGGAAATATGGTGCCCCAGCGACTGGCTGACGCCACGAAAACCTTCGCAATTGCATGGAATCACTGGCAGATTCAGTTCCTGGCAGGATTTTTTGGCGACCGCGTTGATGTCGTCACCGATCAGGCCGACGGGGCATTCGGATAGAACCGAAATACCTTTGGCCAGGGGGAACAGTTCCCTGATTTCCCTGCAGATGACCGCGAGTTTTTTGTCGCCGCCGTAGACAACGTCCTTTTCCTGAAAATCGGAGGTGAACTGCATGGCGCTGAACACGTCCACACCCTGGTGACCGTCCACCAGATTGCGGCGGGTGCCCCAGCTGTAGTAGCCGCAGCCGACCGGACCGTGGGAAACATGGGTCATATCCCGGATCGGTCCCCATACCACGCCTTTGGCGCCAGCGTAGGCGCAACCGCGGGCGCTCATTACGCCGGGCACGGTCTTGCGGTTGGATTTGACGCTGCAGCCTTGGACGCCGGGATCGTTGGCCGCCATGTGGGGGGCGCGCTTGTTGCGGGCTTTTTCCGGATAGAGTTCGAGGGTCCGGTCGATCAGCTCTTCCGTTGTCTGCTTTTGGATGCCATCGAGGGGCACCTTGACGGCTGTATGGTCCTTGTCCATGATTAACTCCTGTGCTGATGTCTGAAAAAGGCGGCGGCGGTCCGGTCGGGGACCGCCTTTCCCGTCCGTTATTGTTTGTCAGGCCGATTCGGCTTTGCCGATAATGGCTTCGTCTTCTTCCTCGATAATGCCGAATTCCATCAGCAGTCCTTCCAATTCATCCATGGTCAGGGGCGTCGGCACCACCAGCATTTTGTTTTCGTCGATCTTGCGGGCCAGTTCCCGGTATTCGTTGGCCTGCGGATGCTCGGGGGAATACTCGATGACCGTCATGCGGCGCAGTTCGGCGCGTTGTACCTGGTTGTCGCGGGGCACGAAGTGAATCATCTGGGTGCCGAGCCTGGCAGCCAGGGCTTCGATCAGATCGGCTTCCTTGTCGGTATTGCGGGAGTTGCAGATCAGGCCGCCGAGACGTACGCTGCCGGAGGCGGCATACTTGACAATGCCCTTGCAGATGTTGTTGGCGGCGTACATGGCCATCATTTCGCCGGAGACCACGATGTAGATTTCCTGGGCCTTGTTCTCGCGGATCGGCATGGCGAAGCCGCCGCAGACAACGTCGCCGAGGACGTCGTAAAATACGTAATCGAGGTCTTCGGTATAGGCCCCTTCCTCTTCCAGGAAGTTGATGGCGGTGATGACACCGCGGCCGGCGCAACCGACACCCGGTTCCGGGCCGCCGGATTCGACGCACTTAACGCCTGCGTAACCGGCTCTCAGTACATCGTCCAGTTCCAGGTCCTCGACGGTGCCCAGCTCACGGACCTTGTCCATGACCGTTTCCTGGGCCTTGGCATGCAGCATCAGGCGGGTGGAATCGGCTTTGGGGTCGCAGCCGACAATCATGACCTTTTTACCGAGGGAAGCGAGGCCGGCGACGGTATTCTGGGTAGTGGTTGATTTGCCGATGCCGCCCTTGCCGTAGATTGCGAGCTGTCTGATTTTCTTTGTCATGATGAAACCTCCATTGGGGTCGGGTTGTGGCAGGTGCGGGGCGGGTAATGCTGCCGGCGTCAACTCCGGACGAAGGAATGACCGTCCCGCGCAAAAGCCTGAAAAACAAAAAGCCCCAATCGGAAGAGGTCTTCTTCCAGAATGGGGCGTCGTTGCCGCAAAGCCGAAAACACGTCGTTGTGCCGTCTGCTTTGCTTTTCCTTTTTGCAGGGGGCGTGCCAAGAATGCCGTGCCGGAATACGGCTCTTTTCAACTGTTCCGGGGAGAAAGATTGCCGACTTTTTAAGGGCGGTGGTTAAAGCTTGTGCAGAATCGGCAGCTCGGACATCCCAAAAAAAAACCGTGTTTGCAGGCAGTTGCAGATTCTTGGTCGGCAATCGGCCGCAAACCGGACAAAAAACCCCGCCCATTGATGCACGGGCGGGGTTTTTTCGCGATCCAGGCGGGCGGCGTGTTACGGTCAGATGCTGCCCAGATAGGTGTAGGATACCAGCGCCTTGTCGAGCAGTTCGAGGAAATGGCTGGTTTCCTCAAAGGATATCTTGCGCGAGGCGACGCCTTTTTCCAGGGTGTCGCGCACGTGTTTGAGGATCTCGGGGCCTTTGTACTGAACGTATTTGAGGCTTTCCCAGGTGGCGTCGCCGCTGATCACCGTGTCGATCTTGTAGTTGGTCTTGCGGTTGAAGGTGACATGGACCGCATTGGTGTCACCGAACAGGTTGTGCAGGTCGCCGAGGATCTCCTGGTAGGCGCCGATCAGGAAAAAGCCGATATAGTAATCCTCGCCGGCCTCGATTTTGTGAATCGGCAGAAACTCGGCGCGGCCGTTTTCACCGACGAAACTGGTGATCTCGCCGTCGGAATCGCAGGTGATGTCGGCGATGGAGGCCATGACCTCGGGCTTTTGGCTGAGACGCTGGATCGGCACAATCGGGAACAGCTGGTCAATGGCCCAGGAATCCGGAAGGGACTGGAACAGCGAAAAATTGGCGAAATAGGTCTGACGCAGGCTCAGCTGGAATTCCTGGAATTCGTCCGGTACGTTTTTGAGGCGATCCACGATGCCGCTGATTTTGATGAAAATCTTGCTGCAAAGCCACTCGGCCAGCGCCCGGTCGTGCAGGTTCAGGTAGCCGAGATTGAACAGGCTGCCGGCTTCCTGGATCAACTGGATGGTGTCGTGGTAATCGACCCGCAGCGAATGGCGGTCGAGGCTCTGGTAGATATCCACCAGCTTTTTGACCGTCGGCGACAGGTTTTCCGTCTTGGCCAGCGCTTCCTCGAAGTCGGGCAGCGCGTTCTGGGTGTTGGTGTTGAGAATATTGGTTACCAGCACCGAATAGTGAGCGACAGTGGCCCGCCCCGATTCGGAGATGATGTTCGGGCACTTCACGCCCGCTTCGTCGCAGATATTTTTCACCTGGTAGACGACATCGTTGGCGTATTCGTCGATGGTATAGTTGGCGCTGGAAAAATCGCTCGACTTGGAACCGTCGTAATCGACCCCCATGCCGCCGCCGATATCGAGGTATTCGAGACCGACACCCATCTTGCGCATTTCGACGTAGATGCGGGTCCCCTCGATGAGGGCGTTCTTGATCTTGTCGATTTTGGTGATCTGGCTGCCGATGTGGAAATGCAGCAGCTTCACCGTATCGAGCATGCCGTGCTGCTTGAGAATATCGACCGCGGCCAGCAGTTCCGAGATTTTCAGACCGAATTTGGCCTCATCGCCGCCCGAGGTCGACCATTTGCCGATTCCCTTGGAGGAGAGTTTCACGCGGATGCCGAGCTTGGGGACGATGCCCGACTGCTTGGACAGGGCGATGATGCGCTCCAGTTCGAACAGCTTCTCGACCACGATGGTGACGTCGTATCCGATGCGGGTGGCGTACAGCACCATTTCGATAAAGTCGTTGTCCTTGTAGCCGTTGCAGATCAGCGGAATGTTTTCCCCGGTGGCGAAAGAGATGGCCGCCACCAGTTCCGGTTTGGAACCGACTTCCAGTCCCATGTTGTGTTTCTTGCCGAACTGGGCGATGGCCTCCACTACCTGGCGCTGCTGGTTGACCTTGATGGGGAAAAAGGTCTGGTAGGCGGCGGGATATTCATATTCGGCGATGGCGTTTTTGAACGCGCGGTTGATGGCGGCAATACGCCCCTGCAGCACGTCCATGAAGCGCAGCAGGATCGGCGGTTTGATGTTGCGCTTGATCAGATCGTCGACCAGAGCCCGCAAGTCGATGGAATACTTGGAATTCGGCGAAGGGTGGACGCACATGTTCCCCTTTTTGTTAATGGAAAAAAAATCATCCCCCCAGTTTGGCAGGTTGTAGATTTTTGCGGAGTCCTTGATCGACCAGCGTTTCATAGGCGTCACCCGTCGGGTTGTTGATGGAAAAACTGGAAGGATCGCCCTTCCTCGGCAAACCAAAATCGTGAGATAGTTTTCATCCGGAAACGGACCTTTTCCGCCGTGGCGGCGTCAATCCGCAGGCTTGCTTGTGCGGCGTACCGATGTACGCCTCCGCGCAACCCCTTGATTTCCTTGCCACAACGAAAAATTGCTCGTTTCCCATATGAAAACTACGCTGTATCCATCCGGAGTTTCCGGATGGATACGAGATAACCGGGAAGCCCTTTTCAGGCCAGACGGTTTTTGAAATCCTCGTAAACAAAACTGCGCAGCACCTCGAGCTGGCCCGTTTCCGGTTCGTAGGTGCAGATGTGCGGATGCTGGATACCGTTGAATGTCGTGGTTTTCACCATGGTGTAATGGGCCATGTCGAGAAACGCAAGACGTTGCCCCGGCGCCAGGGGGGTGTTGAAAGACCAGTCGCCGATCACGTCCCCCGCCAGGCAGGAAGGGCCGCCGAGACGGTAGGTAAAGGGTTGTTCCCCGGCGTCGAAGCCGCCGTGGATGCCGGGGCGGTAGGGCATCTCCAGCACATCCGGCATGTGACAGGTGGCGGAAACATCGAGGATCGCCGTGGAGACCTGATTGTGCACCACGTCCAGCACTTCACTGACCAGCAGGCCGGTGCCGATGGCGATGGCTTCGCCGGGCTCCAGGTATACTTCCACCCCGTATTTGCCCCGGAAGTGCCTGATCAGCTCGACCAGGCCGTCGATATCGTAGCCCTCGCGGGTGATATGATGGCCGCCGCCGAAGTTGAACCATTTCATGCCCGGCAGAAAACAGCCGAACTTGTCTTCCACGACCGCTGCCGTGCGGGCCAGTGGTTCGAAGAGCTGCTCGCACAGGGTGTGGAAATGCAGCCCGTCCACCCCGTCAAGGGACTGGCCCTCGAAGGCCGACCGCGGGATACCGAGACGTGAACCGGGGGCACAGGGGTCGTAGATGGCGGTGTGCCCTTCGGAGTGCTCCGGATTGATGCGCAGTCCGATGGAAACACTACCTTTGTGTTTTTTCCACAGCGGGCGGAACCGCTCCAGCTGGGCAAAGGAATTGAACACCAGATGGTTGGAGATGCCCAGCAGTTCAACCACGTCGCTTTGCTTGAAAGCGGCGGCGAAACTGTGTACCTCGCGGCCAAACTCCTCCCGGCCAAGTCGTGCTTCCCATGGCGAGCTGGCGCAGACCCCGTGCAGGGTCTGCCGGATCAGCGGAAACACCCTCCACAGTGCAAAGGCCTTGAGGGCCAGCAGGATTTTGGCGCCGCTGCGCCGCTGCACCCGGTCGAGGATCTCCAGGTTATGGCGCAGCCGGCCCAGATCGATCACGTAAGCCGGGGAGGGTGCCAGCTCCAGAATTTTGGGAATGTCGATGCCGGTCACAATGGCCTCGTTTCAGAAGTTTGCAGCTTACAGCTGATAACTGATTTAAAGCTCCGGCCATTCGCCGCCGTCGATGACCACGGTTGGCAGCCCCATGGGGGCGAGGGTTTCGAGGAACGGCTCCGGATCGAACTGCTCCATGTTAAAGACCCCTTCGCCTCGCCATTTGCCGGTCAGCATCATCATGGCGCCGACGGCGGCCGGTACGCCGGTGGTGTAGCTGATGGCCTGGGAGTTGACTTCTTTGAAGCAGGCTTCATGATCGCAGATGTTGTAGATATAGACCTGTTTGCGCTTGCCGTCCTTGATGCCGCGGGCGATGACGCCGATGCAGGTGCGTCCCTTGGTCAGCGGGCCGAGGCTGCCGGGGTCGGGCAGCACCGCCTTGAGAAACTGCAGGGGGACGATCTTCTGTCCCTGGAATTCGACCTCGTCGATGCGGGTCATGCCGACGTTCTGCAGCACCTCCAGGTGCTTGAGATAGTTGTCGGAAAAGGTCATCCAGAATTGGGCTTTCTTGATGGTCGGGATATGCTTGACCAGCGACTCCATCTCCTCATGATACATGCGGTAGATGTTCATCGGCCCGATACCTTCGGGAAAATCGAAGCTGCGCCTGGTGGACAGCGGCGCGGTTTCGACCCAGTCGCCGTTTTCCCAGTGACGGCAGGGGGCGGTCACCTCGCGGATATTGATCTCCGGGTTGAAATTGGTGGCAAAGGGCTGGCCGTGGCTGCCGGCGTTGGCGTCGATGATGTCGATTTCGTGGATTTCATCGAGGTATTTCCTGGCGGCCTGGGCGGTATAGACGTTGGTCACGCCCGGGTCGAAGCCGCTGCCGAGCAGCGCCATCAGGCCTTTTTCCCTGAACCGGTCATGGTAGGCCCACTGCCAGCTGTACTCGAACTTGGCGGTCTCCAGCGGCTCGTAGTTGGCGGTGTCGAGGTAATCGACCCCCGTCTCCAGGCAGGCATCCATGATGGTCAGGTCCTGGTAGGGCAGGGCCACGTTGAGAACCAGCTGCGGCTGCTCCTGTTTGATCAGAGTCACCAGTTCGGGGACATTGTCCGCATCGACCTGCGCGGTTTTGATGGGAAAATCGGGGATCTCCGCGGCAATGGCATCGCACTTGGACCTGGTCCGGGAAGCCAGCGTGATAGCGCTGAACACATTTTTGGCCTGGGCACATTTGTGGGTTACGACACGTCCGACACCACCTGCACCGATAATCAGCACTTTGCTCATGATTTTATCCTTTTTGGTTTAAGAGCCTGAAGCCATTCAGCGGGTAAAAAGTATAAGATCCTGGAGTCATCGAGATGCTTGCCCTGTCTCCCGGTGTGCCATGGAAGCCGGGACTCTGTTATTTCCCTTTGTAGTCAAAGGTTGGCGGAGTCACGACCCATAAAATTTTCGCCGGCCCCTTGCCGATGTTTCTGACCGCATGCCGCCGATCCGAGGTGAAGAAGAAGCATTCGTTTTTTTTCACCGTGTAAGCTTTATCGTCGAGGCGCACCTGAATGCGGCCCAGCAGCACGAAGCCGAACTCTTCGCCTTCGTGAATATCCTGTTCCTCCATCTCGGCGCCGGGTTCCAGCGTTACCAGGGCCGGATCCATCTCGCGGTTCTGGGCGCCGGGGACCAGCAGCTCCACCTTCACCGCGTCGCCGGTGCCAGCCGGTTGTACACGGTGCCCGGCGCCGAACACCACATCGGCATCGACGGGATCGGTGAAAAACTCCTGCATGCTTACACCGAACACATCGAGGATATCCTTCAATGTGGCGATGGACGGACAGGCGGCATCGTTCTCCAGTTGGGAGATATAGCCCTTGGTCAGGTCGGCGCGGTTGCCAAGCTCTTCCTGGGTGAGCGAGTTGATCATCCTGAGCCGCTTGAGTTTTTCTCCGATATTCAAAACACGCTCCGTGGTTCGGGCAAAAATGCCGGTCAGGGAAAAATCAGGCGCTGATAATAGGGGTTTTGACCGGATTGTCAATACAAAAGTTTAGGTATTATAAACCGCTTGAATACTGATTTTTACCTGAATCCCGGGCGCTGGAATCCGGTATCATGGGTAGATGGTTATTTTTCCACGGGTTTTTATTTTTTTTGGACGTCTATCGATTTTCTTTGAAGTATAACAAAATGCATCAATCGCGTGGAACTTCAGTGGATTTTCATGGTTTTTTACATTGGCAGGAAGAAAAGCTCAGCCTTTTGCCCCGCTCCCAAGCGGCGAAAGCAGCACCAGTCGCTGCGTCAGGGCATGTGTCTCTGCCCTGACCGTCGGGTCGAGTTTTTTCACCCAATGGCGGGGGAAAGCATCGTCGGCATAGAAGGCGCCAGCGATCATGCCGGCGATGGCACCGGTGGTGTCGGCGTCTCCACCCTGGTTCACCACACCCGTGAGGCATTCTTCAAAATTACCGGTGCCGAAAAAGTAGTGGAAGACGGTTTGCAGGGTTTCCACAATGTAAGCCGAGGCTTGTCCCCGATAATTTTTGCAGTGGAACTTGGGGTGTTCGGCGCCCAGTTCCCGAACCAGCGCATGGAGTTGCGGCCGATTGGCCCCCAGCAGA
>NZ_JBFWJQ010000038.1:0-21602 GCF_050253115.1 Syntrophotalea sp. | reverse complement strand
AGGAGTGGCTATGTCCAAGACGCCGTTTAACATTCAAGATCAGTATCTGAACCAGGCCCGCAAGGAGCGTGTGCGGGTAAACATTATCATGATGTCCGGTGACAAACTGGACGGCTTTATCAAGTCCTTTGACAGTTTTTGTGTGCTGATCGAAAGCAAGGGGGATCTGCTGCTGTACAAGCATGCGATTTCCTCGATTACCTCGGCGGATGGATCGTTCCGATTGCACGGTGGTCGCGATTAATCGTAATTGAAAAGGCGCCGATCCGCTCCAGGGGCTCCTGCTGAATATCGTGATTTTTTTCAGTCGGGGCCTTTTTTGTCCCGTCTGCCCAGGGTATGATTACGCCCTGTCTGCCGCGATCAGGTACTGATGGCTGGACGGTGGCTGCTGTCTTTGACGGCATGGGCCTTCCGGGCACAACGGCACCGCCGATATCGGGCCAAACGATATCGGTTCAGGGTTTTTTTTGTGGACCATTCTTCATGACATACGATAAGGACTGGAAGCTCATCGACATGCAGGCTGCGGCGATGCTCGACTGCGGAAAATGGCAGGAAGCCGTCCGCTTGTACCGGCAAGCCCTTGCTGTCGCCGGACCCGTTGCCGATCTGTATGCCGGACTTGGCGAAGCCTATGCCGAAGGAGGCCGGATCGAAGACGCGATGGCAGCTTACCAGGAGGCGCTTGCACTGGATCCTGAGAATGCAGATGGTCTTTTTGCACTCGGAGACCTGTATTTTGAGCTGGGGCAGGAACAACAGGCGCTTGCGTGGTATGAAAAACTGCTGTCCCGTTCGGATGAATCCGCCGAGGCATTGACGAGGATCGGCCTGGTTTACGCTGCTCGGCAGGACTTTGAGCGGGCACTTCAATATATGAAACAGGCGCGGCAGGCCGATCCGGCCTCTGCCTTTGCCGCAGCCGGATTGGGGGAACTGTACGTTTCTCTCGGGCAACCGGACAAAGCATTGCCTTTGTTCGAGGAAGCTTTGCGTCTAGATCCGGACGATCCGCACATTTTGTTGAACCTGGCGGATCTGCGATACGATCTGGGGGATAGCGGCGGTGCCGAAAAACTGTATCGCCGCGCTCTGGAAATAGAGGAAGACATTCCGGAGCTGCATCTTGCCCTGGGCAACCTGATGCTCGATCAGGATCAAACGCGGCAGGCCCTTGGCCATTATCGCCGTTTTCTTGAGTTGGAAAAAGCCCCGCAGTCCGGCAATCTGCGCAAGGAAGTCGCTGCATTGGCAGAAGGACTGGAGGAGGAACTGGCGCAAACTTCCCAAAAATCCGGCAAAAAACCTCGAAAATAAAAAGGGCAGCCCGATCGGGCTGCCCTTTGGCTTCATATTCAACAACCGCAGCTTATTTCTTTTTGCCGCCGGAAGCCTTTTTGGAAGCTTTGAGGGGGTTGATCTTCTGGTTGGCGGTGACAATTTCCACTTTTTTATGGGTGGCGATGTTGCACAAACCCTGTGCCCACTTCCGCGCGGGGGAAGGGCAGGCCGAACAGACCTGGCCAATGGAGCTGTCGACGATGCGTTCGCAACCCTGACATTCCTCAACGATGGGCTGGCAGGAATTGCCTTCGAAGATGCAGCCGTTTTTGGTCCAGAAGGTACACTCGGTACCGGGTTGGATAGTTTCACATTTCATGGGATCCAGATGCCTCCTTTATGTCGTTTTCCGAAGGAAAATTTCGGTCTTAAAGACGCCCATTATTTAACAGCTTGGTAAAATTTGTCAACGATTAATTCCTCGGGGCATGCCTGTGTGTGCATTGATGCACATGGCTTGTCTGCCGCGGGGCGGAAGGAAAGTTTTGTATATGGACCGTGACTGGGAAAAAATCTGCCAGCGCTGTGGGCGCTGCTGCTACGAAAAAATCGAGTTCGAAGGTGAAATATATTATACGGACGAGCCTTGCCTGTACCTGGATCTCAAGACGCACCTCTGCCGTGTCTATCCCCAGCGTTGCATGGTCCGTCCGGGGTGTGTTGCCCTGACTCCGGAACTGGTCCGGCAAGGTTTACTGCCCGCCGATTGCCCGTATATCGCTCATGTTTTGCGTTCAGCGGGAACAAAGCTTGACAAACCGCGCGATTGACGACCCCCACCTGCGCGAAACCTGCTGTGTTTTTGTGTTCTGGCCGGATAGGCGGGCTTTGCGTTGGGCCGCGCCGGGCATTGGTGGCCTGATGGTGTCACCTGCGAGGATTCAGGTTACAATAAAGTGAGAAGAGCGATGCCAGGGATTATCTGCCGGGTACGGTTCCGGAGTCGGCTGCGCCCGCAACCAGGAGGGATATCATGCACAAGATAAGGTTCGGTACGTCCGGGTGGCGAGGAGTTTTTTGTGAGGATTTTACCCTCGATAATGTCCGGGTGGTCACCCAGGCCATTGCCGACTATCTGCGTTCCCGGGGGTTGCAGACACGAGGTCTGGTCGTCGGTCACGACAGCCGCTTTCTTGGGGAGAAATTCGCTCGTGAAACGGCGTGCGTGCTGGCAGGCGACGGCATTCCCTCCTGTTTGTGCAACCGCGATACGCCAACGCCCGCCATTGCTTTTGAAATCATACGCCGCCGGGCGGCAGGAGGGATCAACTTTACCGCAAGCCATAACCCCGCGGATTACAACGGCATGAAGTTTTCTCCCGCGTCGGGCGGGCCGGCTCTGCCCGAAGTTACAGAGGAGATCGAGCGTCGCGCCAATGCCATGCTGGGGGAAATCTGTTATCGGGCCATGCCGATCGAGGATGCTTTTCGCGAGGGGCTGATCGAGGAAATCGATGCCCGGCCGGCTTACCAGCAGGCGGTTGCCAAACTGGCGGATCTGCAGGCTATAGGCCGCTCCGGAATGGGGTTTGCCGTCAACCCTCTGTATGGCACATCCCGAGGGTACCTCGACCGGATGCTGCGGGAGGCCGGCGCGCGGGTAGTGTGCATCAATGCCTGTCGCGATCCTTACTTCGGAGGTTTTCCTCCGGAACCGGCGCGTAATTATATCGGGGATTTCATCGATCTGGTCAAGGGCGACGATTCCATCACGATCGGCCTCGCCACCGACGGCGACGCCGACCGCTTCGGCATTCTCGATGGTGACGGCACCTTCATCGAGCCCAATTATTTCCTTGCGCTGCTCTACGATTACCTGATTCAGGTGCGAGGTATGCGGGGCGCGGCGGCAAGATCGGTGGCCACATCGCATTTCATCGACGCTGTCGCCGCCTATCATGGCTACCGGGTTCATGAAACGCCGGTAGGTTTCAAGTATATCGGAGAACTGATCCGTTCCGGGCAGATTCTGTTGGGAGGGGAGGAGAGCGCCGGCCTCACCATCGCCGGCCATGTTCCCGAGAAAGACGGTATTCTTGCCTGCCTGCTCGCCGCCGAGATGGTGGCCGTGACCGGCAAGTCCTTGAGTATGCAACTGCAGGATCTTTACAAGCGCGTCGGCAGTTTTCATACCCGGCGCAAGGACATCCGCCTGTCCGCCGCGGTCGAGGAAACCTTTGCCGACAAAATGGCGATTTTGCCTGATTCCATCGGTGGCTGGCGGGTCACCGAAGTGGTCACCGTTGATGGCTGGAAATTCATGCTGGAAAACGAGGCCTGGATTTTACTGCGCAAATCGGGAACCGAACCGGTCGTGCGCCTCTACTGTGAAGCGCGCAGCGAAAAGGATCTGGAACATCTGGTCGCAGCCGCCCGAAACTTTATAGCGGCATAGCGGCACGGCTGAAGAAAGGGGCGAAGGAATGTCTCAAACACGTCGTTACTGGTTACTGAAGTCCGAGCCGGGCTGTTTCTCCATCAGTGACCTCCAAAACAGTCCGCAAGGCATTTCTTCCTGGGATGGCGTGCGCAATTATCAGGCCCGCAATCTCCTGCGGGATGAAATCCGGACAGGCGACGGAATTTTATTCTATCACAGCAACATACCGGAACCGGCCATTGTGGGTGTGGCGCGCGTGGTGCGATCCGGCTATCCGGATCATACGGCGAGGGATCCCCGATCGGAGCATTTCGACCCGCGTTCCACCGAAGCGTCACCCATATGGTTCATGGTCGATGTGCAATATGTGGCGCATTTGCCGCACGCCCTGTCTCGCGAGGATCTCAGGCGCCACCCGGCACTCTCCGCCATGGAAGTGCTGAAAAAGGGCAGCCGCCTCTCTGTTCAACCCGTCAGCGCTGCCCAATGGCGCGATGTGCTTGTCCTGGGTGGGCGCCCTGAACTGTTGGAGGATCTATGAAGAAAGCAATACGTTATGCCGGCCTGGTTCTCGGGGGACTTGTGGCGCTGCTGCTTGTCATGCTGGCGGCGGCCAGGTTTCTGATTACTTCGGAACAGGTGCGAAGCGCCGTACTGCCTTTGGCCGAAAAGGCCCTGGACAGGGAAATCTCCCTCGGCGATATCGACATCCGTCTTTTTTCCGGCATCGTGCTGCATGATCTTACGATTCGCGATCAGCAGGGAGATGTTCCTTTCCTGCAGGCCGGCAGGGCGATGTTGCGCTACCGCTTCTGGCCTCTGCTCCGGTTCAGGGTGGTGGTGGACGAAATTCTTCTCGAACAGCCTTCGCTGAGGGTGGTACGGTTCGCGGACGGGCGGTTCAATTTCAGCGACCTGCTGGACAGGCAAAAGTCGGAAGGGGATCGCAAACAACGTTCCAACGGATCTTTCAGCCTGCTGATTTCCAAAATCCGGTTGTCCGACGGGCAGGTGCAATTCGTCGATTATCGTCCCGACCCTGACAGCGCCTTCACCCTGAATTTAACCGATTTCAACCTCCGTGCCGACGGAATCTCCCTGACCCGTCGGTTCCCCTTTGAAGCTGAACTTGCCCTCAACCAGGCACGATTGGCAATGGAAGGTGAGGCTGATCCCAGCGCCGGGCGGGTGCGAGCCAGGCTTCGGATGCAGGACCTGAGTCTCCCGGATTTTGAACCCTATTATGTAAAGCAGCGACCCGGGCGGATCAAGGCCTTGAAAATTGACAGCGATCTGGCGGTGGAGGGTACCCTTGAACAGCTGCAAAGCGCCGGACGGATTGCGCTGAAGGGATTGCATCTGAGCGCTTCGAAACCCGAGGGCAAAGACATTGCCGGTCTCGACATCAGCCTGGATTATGATATGCGGCTGGACCGGGCAGCCGCCGTGGCGGAGCTGGCACGAGGCGACCTGATGCTGGGAGGCCTGCCGGTTACCCTGCAGGGTCGTATCGAGCAGCTTGGAAAAAAACCTTTTATCAGGGGTCGTGTTGCGGCTACCAGGCTCGATCTGGCCGGTCTCTCCAAAAAGCTGCCAGCAGCTTTGCTGGGAAAACTTCCGGCATTGAACCCCTCAGGCATCGCCCACCTGCGCCTGCAACTGGAGGGTGCTCTTGACAAGCCCAAAGCCCTGCTTAAATCGGGTGAGATCCGCCTGGAAGGCGTCAGCGCCAGCGCAGGGGGGCTGCGTCCCCAGCTCAGCGGTCTCCTCACTCTGTCCGGTGACGGGCTGCAGGGTGAAAAAATGGAACTGCAACTGGGCGGCGATCGCGCATTGCTGGATCTGAAAGGGGAAAACCTGTTTGGAAAGCCGATACACATCAATTCGGCGATCAGAGCCGATCGGCTGCGGCTCGACGCCTTGTCGGGCAACAGGTCAAAAACTGCCCCGGTCACGAAATCCGCAGGCGGAACCGTGAAAAAACCTTTAGGACCTTTCAACCTTCCCGTCGAGGCAGTCGGTACCCTGCACGCTGTGCAGGCGCAATGGCGCGGCTTGCTGATCGAGGAGCTTATTGCCCGCTATCGTCTCAAGGATAACATCTTCACGCTGGAGCAACTTGCCGGAAAGACGGCGGAAGGGAGTTTCTCCGATACCGCCCGCATCGACCTGAGCCAACCGGGGTTGGCTTACCGGACGCACATCAAAACCAGCGCCATTCAGGCCGATCCCCTGCTATCCGTGCTGGCCCCCAGAATGGCCGGGACGGTCTTCGGAGCCATGAGTCTGGATGCCACCTTGCAGGGACGGGGAACGAGGCTGGCGGATCTCAAACAACATCTTGCCGGGCAGACGGATCTGAAGATTGTCAACGGCAAAATTACCGGTGCCGGTCTGGTGTCCGGATTGGCCGGGTTTCTCGATCTGGAGCAGTTGCGGGTATTGCGCTTTTCACAGGTTGCGGGGCATTTGGTGATAAAAAACGGCCGCATTCAGGTCGACGGCGATCTTGCGGGCGAGCAGGCAAGGCTTGCGCCAGCCGGCTCCGTTGGCATGGACGGGTCCCTCGATGTCAGTCTGCCGGTGCGGTTGGCTCCCGAACTGGCGGCGCATCTGGCCGGAAAAGATAAATTCAGCCGATTTCTCACCGATTCCCGGGGGTGGGGGGTCTTGCCCGTCAGACTGACCGGAACGATCAAGGCGCCGCGTTTTGGTCTGGATACGGCGGCGCTCAGGGGCAGCATCCAGCAGGGGGTGAGGGAACAGCTGCAGAAGAAACTGCAGGAAAAACTGCTTCCTTTCAAGGATGACGGCACCTCACGGCAAACATCGGAACCGTCAGCGGCGCAGGACGAAAACGATGCCTCGCCAGACGGCCAGAGCGGGACGGAAGAAAAATTGCTCGAAGGGGTGATGAAGGGGCTTTTCGGAAAATAGAAGGGAATAAATGAATGCGAGGGGCCGCGAATTTCAGCGGATTTGAAACCATCCGCATGGGGATGGAAATTGCGCAGCGGGAGCATCGTTTTTTCGCGACGTTGGCGCGCAAAACCCGGAGCGAGCCGTTGCGGGAAATTTTCAGCGGCATGGCCCAGGAAGCCATTCGGTTGTATCGCGCATTGCGTGCACGCCTTGGCGAATTTTCCGACGAGGGTTTCTGGGATGATGAAGAAGAGATTCTGCCCTATCTGCAACGCCTGCCCGATGATCTTTTTCATGCCGCGAACGCGGTCAGGGAACGGTTGGGAACCCTGAGCAGCGACCAGCAGGCCCTGGCCCTCGCCATCGAGGTCGAGGATTACCTGGCTGCCTATTTTTCCCGGGCGGCGGGGGAATCGACTCATGCGGAAGGCCGGGAAGTTTTTGACTGGCTCGCGCAAACAAAAGAGCGGCAGGCGCGCGCATTGCGGGAACGACAGGTGCGGCTTGTCGTTGGCAGGGAAGCCGGGTGAGGAACATGGGGCGAACCGGGCCTGGAAGCAGAAACCTTTTCAGGGAAGGAGACGGCCATGAATGTGTTTGATTTCGCCATGCAGATGGAAGTCGATGCAGAAGCATTTTATCGGAAACTGGCGGGCAAAAGTCCCGTTGCCGGGATAAAGAAAATTTTTACCAATCTGGCGGAAGAAGAGCGAAGGCACTACCGGATTTTTCACGATCTGAAAGCGTCCGGCAGTTTTTTCGACGTTCAGGCCTCTTCGGTGCTGGATGAAGCCAGAAATGTTTTTGCCGGCCTGTTGCGTGAACCCGTCGATGTGTCCGTGATGCAGGACAATCTTGAAAGCTATCGCTACGCCATGAAACTCGAGGCGGATGGTGTCGGGTTTTACGAAGATGCCGCCCGGCGGGAGAACGATGCACGGGTGAGGGATCTGCTGCTGCGCATCGCCGAGGAGGAACGCAAGCATTTCAACGTCGTTGAAAACATCTATCGCTACGTCAACGCGCCCAATGAATATCTGGCCTGGGCGGAATTCAGCAATCTGGAGGAATTTCACGCATTCGGAAGAGATGTTGACCTTTGATCAGGGCAACGGCGGCAGCGCCAGGTCCGTTGCGAGGCGAAAAACAAGGTGTGATCCTGACAATGCCCTCTTTTATGGTAGGCGGTTGCCGGTTTTCAGCAGATGTTCCATGGCCATTTCCTGCAAGGGGGGAGCGCAGGTTCGGCTCCGGGCAAGATCCAGGGTGAATTCACCCAGCAGTCGATAGAGCACCTCCTGGTCAGGTTGCCAGCTGCGCAGGGCCCTGAGGTGGTGCTCGACAGTTTGAACGTCCCGCCGTGCGATAGGCCCGGTCAAGGCATCGGCAGGACCGAGGGCAAAGGTGTTGTCCAGTGTGCTGCGCACTAGAGGTTCCATCACTTTGCGTGCGGTTGCCGACGGCAGACCCGATTGTTCCAGGCAACTCAGGCTGCAGGCCATCAAGGTGACGAGGTAATTCGCGGCCATGACCATGGAGGCATGATACAAGGGCTTGCATCCCGGGCGCAGCGGCAGCGGTACGCCGCCAATCGTTTCGAACAGCGATGCCAGACGTTCGGTAGCCTGGGGGTCGCCCTCGATGCCGCAATAGGTGCCTGCAAAGCTGGCGACGGCATGCGCCGGATCGGCAAAGCTTTTGACAGGATGGCAACTGGCAAGCAGGGCGTGGTTTTGCCGCACCACGGACAGAATGTCCGCATCAAGGGCTCCACTGCAATGAAAGACGATATCGCCGGGACGCAGGATGCCCGCTTCGGCAAGCTGTACGGCACAGTCGCCGATGACGGCGTCGCCCGTTGCAATCATGGTCAGGTCGGCCGGTGGCAGTTCCTGCAGACGGCAGGGGCGGCCGGCACCGATAAAGTCGGTTGCACGCAGCGCACTGGGTAAGCCGCGGTTGACGATACCCTGGATTTTTATCAGTCCATGGGTGTGCCAGAGTCGGGCCAGGGTTTTGCCGAGCCGTCCGCAGCCGATGATGTTGAGGGTAATCGGCGGCATGTTCACTCCGTCGGACGGGCCTGCAATCGCTCTTTGAGGGCGGCAATGCGTTGCAGGGACTGTTCAATGCGCTGCCGGGAAACCCGGCCCGAATCGATCAGCTTGTGCAGAATGGAGAGCATGCGGCGGGTTGTGTCCGGATGGTTGTCGGCGAGCAGCAGCATGTCAACCCCGGCGTTGAGGGCTTTTTCCACCGTTTCTTCAAGGCTGTAGTGGTCGGCGATGGCGCCCATCGTCAGGTCGTCGCTAAGAACCACTCCCGAAAACCCGAGGTGTTTTCGCAACAACCCATCCACGGTTTTTTTCGACAAGGTGGCTGGTGCCCCGGCATCGAGTGTGGCGTTGAACACGTGGGCTGTCAGCACGGTATCGGCCAGGTTTTCATCGATCAGGGTGCGGAAGGGATCTAGCTCTTTTGCGCTCCAGCTGGCGGTAACATCGACGAAACCCTGATGGGAATCGCCGGTTGAGCTGCCATGACCGGGGAAATGTTTCAGGCTGCACAGAATGCCACGCCGATGGTGGGCACGGATATATTCGCGGGCATGGATGACAACGACAGCCGGATCAGCGGAGAAACTCCGTTCCAGTTTGCCGATGACAGGGTTGTCGGGGTTGCTGTTGAGATCCACCACCGGCCCGAGGTTGAGATTGATCCCCACCTGTTGCAGGCTGAGGGCGATGGCGTCCGACCGCTTGCGGGTGAGGGCGGGATCGTTTATTTTGCCGAGACTTGCCGCTGACACGGTAGCCGGGAAACCGAATTCCTCCTTCAGTCGCACGATGCGGCCGCCTTCCTGATCGATGGCGATCAGCACAGGCACTGTGCCGGCGGCTTTTTGCAGTTGTGCGGTAAGGGAGCGTAACTGCTCCGGAGAAACGATGTTGCCGGCCGGATGATCGGCGCTTGGCCCATAATTGAAAAGGATCACGCCGCCGAGGTGGCGGCTGCGGATATCCTCAAGGATCGGATGGTTCTCGTCGAGGACGGAACCGGCGAATCCGACCATCAGCAATTGCCCCAGAGGAAGCTCGGCGCCGGCTGCCGGACCGGCGAGTTTTTTAATCGCGGGAACAGCCTGCACGGAAAGGATCAGCAGAATCAGTCCGATGAGGATGCCGACCGGGTATCTGAACTTCGCCGGTATCGATCTGAACATAAAAACTCCGTGGATAAGCAGGGCACCGATGGTCGATCAGCGCGGCCGGGGACGGCGACTACAGCCCGTACACCTGCTGCGCGGACAAGGTTCGCACCCCTGCTGAATCGAAAATCTGCTGAACGTGTTCGGTGTCCTCCACATCGATGATCAGGATGGCGGTTTTGTTGTCGCCAAGCACGGTACCGTAGGCATTCTGGACATTGAGTCCGGCGCGGGCCAGAATGCTCAGCATGTCATGCAGCGCCCCGGGAGAATCCTCCATGCTGACCACCACGATTTCCCGCAGTACGGCCGGATGTCCGGCGCCGGAAAGCTTCTCGCAGGCCCTGTCCGGGCGGTCCACCAGCAGATTCAGGATACCCCAGCCGGCCGAGCTGGTCGACAGGGTCATGGCGCGGATGTTGATGCCGGCGGATTTGAGCACCGCGGTGACCTTTTCCAGCCGGCCCGGTTTGTTTTCCAGAAAAATTGAAACCTGATGCGCTATCATGGCGTCCTCCTAGGATTTTCGACAATCGATGACCCGAACCGCCTTGCCTTCGCTCTTGGGGAGGCTTCCCGGCTCCACCAGCCGCACACCGGGAGTAACCAGGATCTCGTCCCGGACCTCGTTGGCGATGCGGCGGGAGAGTTTTTCCAGAGCCTCGATATCCCCGGTGAACCAGGCCTTCTGCAGTTCGATTTTGACCGTGATCTCGTCGTTGCCGTCGATGGTTTCCAGTTCGATGACATAGTCCGTGCCGACCTCGGCAAAACGCATGAGAACCTTTTCAATCTGCATGGGGAACACATTGCATCCCTTGATGATGAACATATCGTCGGTGCGTCCGGAAATGCGATCCAGCCTGCGGTGGGTGCGCCCGCAGGGGCATTCCCCGGGAATGAAACGTGTCAGGTCCCGGGTCCGGTATCGGATCAGCGGCATGGCATGCCGGTCGAGGGTCGTGAACACCAGTTCCCCTTCTTCTCCGTCCGGTACTGGCTGCAGCGTGTCGGGGTCGATGATTTCGGTAAGAAAAGCATCCTCCCATACGTGCAGTCCGTTCTGGTGTTCGCATTCAAAAGCCACTCCCGGGCCGTTCATTTCGGACAGACCATAGGAATTGAAAGCCCTGACGCCGAACAGCGCCTCGATGCGCTGTCTCTGGGCCTCGGTGTGCGGTTCGGCACCGATAACGAACAATCGCAGGCTGGTGTCGCGCTGCGGGTCCAGGCCCAGTTCCACAAAGGCGCTGTGCAGACGGAAGAGATAGCTCGGGATGGTGTGGATGGCGGTAGTGCCGAAATCCTGCATAAGCTTGATCTGACGTCGGGTGTTGCCGGCGGCGGCGGGGATGACCAGCGCGCCGAGGCGCTCCGCGCCGTATTGAAAACCTAGCCCTCCGGTAAACAGGCCGTATCCGCAGATATTCTGGAACACATCGGTGTCCCGCAGGCCGGCGCAGTACAGGGAGCGTGCCACCAGGTCCGCCCACGAAGCGAGATCGTGATTGTCGTGAAAAATCACGGTGGGATTGCCGGTGGTGCCACTCGAACAATGCAGACGTACGGCCCCCTGCTTGGGAACCGTCAAAAATCCGTAGGGAAAGTTGCTGCGCAGATCGTCCTTGGTGGTGAATGGCAGGCGCCGGACGTCATCGATGGTCCGTATGGACTCGGGGCGGATGCCCTGTTTACGGAACAGCGTGCCGTAATAGGGGGATTGCGCGGCTCTGGCAAGACTTTCCTGCAGACGTTGGATCTGCAGAGTATGCAACTGCGCTCGGGGGAGGATTTCAATCTCGGGTTTCCAGTACATGGCGGATCATTCCTTTCAATTATACGATAGGCGTCTGTGCAGTGCTCGCTCGCCGTTTTTTGAATCAAGAATCATCCGGAAACCGTTTGGCTGGGCTTTCGGACCAGGCACTGAAGATAGCAGATTTTATCCTGAAATGGTAGAAAAGCGCAGACGCCAACGCCCCGGAAGGGACTTTTTCCGGAAAAACCGGTAGTCGGCGATGGGAACGGGGACCCGGACGGACAGGAGCTGGCCTTGTCCAGGTCAAATAGACAAAGGCCCCGGACCGATTGGTCCGGGGCCTTTCATCTGGAGCGGGAAACGGGATTCGAACCCGCGACTTCAACCTTGGCAAGGTTGCACTCTACCACTGAGTTATTCCCGCAACTCGAAGTTGCATGTCGTGCGGCACGGTGCTTGGCATCGGATTGAAAAGCCCCGAACCGAACAGCTCGGGGCTTTGTTCGCTGGAGCGGGAAACGGGATTCGAACCCGCGACTTCAACCTTGGCAAGGTTGCACTCTACCACTGAGTTATTCCCGCGTTTGTCTCGATGCTCCGTGCTGCGAGCGGGGTTATTAATAGCAAATGGCATTTTCCAAGTCAACAAAAAATTCCGGGATTTTTGTTTTCCCCGAAAGGCATGCAACGGCACCGATCTGGCGGCAGGGGCAGGGGAATCGGGGAACAAAAACAAAACCAATTTTGGGACCGACAGGCGCATGGTGACAAAAGAGGGGTTTTACGGATGGTCAAATGACGGGTCAGGGTATCCCCTTTCAGGGAGGAGTCTGGTGCTACCGGTAGACATCGATAAACCCCTTCACACGCTGAACGTAGTTCCGGGTTTCAGTATATGGGGGGATGCCGCCGTGCTGTCGAACTGCTCCCGGGCCGGCATTGTAGGCCGCCAGTGCCAGATCCAGATTGCCGTTGAACAGGTCGAGAAGCTTCCGCAGATAGCGGGTGCCGCCACGAATATTGTCTTCGGGATCGAAGGGGTCGGCAACACGCATTTCGCGCGCCGTTTCGGGGATCAGTTGCATCATTCCCTGGGCGCCCTTATTGGATATGGCCTTGGGATTGTAGTTGCTTTCCGCCTTGATGACGGCCTTTACCAAGGCCTTTTCCAGCCGGTTGGCACTAGCGTGCCTTTCGATGATCTCATCGAAAGAGCCGTTAAACGCACCTTTTTTTACACCTGCGGGGGGTGATTCCTTGAGATAAAAAGAGTATTCGGAGGTTGTCGGCGTGTTGGTGAAATGCATGACGCCGTTGCTGTCGACGTAGCGGTAGATATCGGCCTGCACGGCAGGCGTGACGAGGCAAAGAAGCCCCGCATGCATCAATATTGAAACCAGCCATAAACGTGTCATCGTCACCACTTTTCGAAAAACTGTCAGAATATAACCTGAAACAGCGAGTATTTCAAGCCATTTGCTTATGCAAAAACCTTGACAATACGGGGGTCGGTTCCGATAATGACGCCAGTTTGTGAATTATCGGCTGTTTCATTGTTATTGCGTGTTATTGCGGGTCTTGGGCCAACCATCTTCGGAGCATCCACCGGGCAGGGGTCGATTTTCCTTCGGAGTTGCTCTCTCTGGAAGTGAGGCATTGCAGTGAATATTACCACGGATTTTCTTGTTATTGGCAGCGGGATAGCCGGTCTGTCCTATGCTCTGAAGGTCGCCGAGTTCGGCCAGGTGGCGGTTGTGACCAAGCGGGAGATTTCCGAAACCGCGACCAATCTCGCTCAGGGCGGCATCGCCTCGGTGCTTTCCTCGGAAGATTCCTTTGCCGCCCATGTGCGCGATACGATGGTGGCGGGTGCCTACCTGTCCCATGAAGATATTGTCAGGCTGGTTGTGCAGCGGGGGCCCCAGGCCATTGCCGATCTTATCCACTGGGGGGTCCGTTTCAGTAAAAAGGATGATGACACCTACGATCTGACCCGCGAGGGCGGACACAGTCGCCGCCGCATCCTGCACGCCAAGGACATGACCGGGCAGGAGATCGAACGGGCGCTGGTCGAAGCGGCGCACGCGCATCCGAATATCACCATTTACGAGCACCATATCGCTATCGATCTGATCACCGACGCCAAGGCCGGGTATCGTGCGCGGCAGCCCAACCGCTGTCTGGGGGCGCATGTCCTCGACATCAACGGCGGCAGGGTGCATACCTTCGGGGCGCGGGTGACGGTACTTGCCACCGGGGGGGCAGGCAAGGTTTACCTTTATACCTGCAACCCCGATGTCGCCACCGGCGACGGCATCGCCATGGCCTACAGAGCCGGGGCCACCATCGCGAACATGGAGTTCATGCAGTTTCATCCCACCACGCTTTTTCATCCCAAGGCCAAATCCTTTCTGATTTCCGAATCGGTTCGCGGGGAGGGCGCAATCCTGCGACGTCGCGACGGTACGGCGTTCATGAGCCAGTATCATGAATTGCGCGACCTTGCGCCACGCGACATTACGGCCCGCGCCATCGATAACGAGATGAAGATCCACGGGGATTCGAGCGTATTTCTCGATATAACTCACCGCGATCCGGATTACATCCGCAACCGTTTCCCGCATATCTACGAAACCTGTCTGAGTTACGGCATCGACATGACCGTCGAACCGATTCCGGTGGTACCGGCGGCCCACTATATCTGTGGCGGAGTCAAGGTCGATCAGTGGGGAGAGTCAGACCTTGTCAACCTGTTCGCCATTGGCGAAGTGGCCTGTACAGGATTGCATGGGGCGAATCGCCTGGCGAGCAACAGCTTGCTGGAAGGCGTGGTGTTTGCCGAACTCGTGGCGCAACGTGCCCTGGCGCGGATCAAGGAAAAGCGGGAGGAGGCCCCGGCTGTGAAACCCTGGGATTACGGCAAAGCCACCGACAGCGACGAGGAGGTGGTGGTCGCCCATAACTGGGATGAGATCCGGCGCAGTATGTGGAATTATGTCGGTATCGTGCGCACCAACAAGCGTCTCAAGCGCGCATTGCGCCGCATTCAGATGATCAAGGATGAAATCACCGAATATTATTGGGATTTCTATCCAACCTCCGACCTTATTGAACTGCGCAACATCGCCACGGTTGCCGAGTTGATCGTGCGCTGCGCGCGATTGCGGCGGGAAAGCCGCGGCCTGCACTACAACCTCGATTACCCGGACAGGGATGATGTCAACTGGAAAAAGGACACCCTGATACGGAAGAAACTATAGGCTGTATCCTCCGCAACTCCGGAGGGCTACAGCGTGGTTTTCATATGGGAAACGAGGTTGTGGAGCATGGCAGCATCCATTGTGTAAACTCGAACGAAATGCTGGGAGCCGGTTTTGACAATCGATGAAATCAGGCAGCGGATTGACGCTCTCGATGACGAACTTCTCAAAATATTCAATTGCCGGGCGGGGCTGGCCCTCGCCATCGGCGAGCTCAAAAAAGCCGAAGGGCGGGCGGTCTATGACCCCAAAAGGGAACAGATGATTTTTGAGCGTATGAAGGCGACCAATCCCGGTCCGCTCGACGATGGTGCCATTGTCCGGTTGTTCGAGCGTGTCATCGATGAGACCAGGCGGTTGGAGCGTATCCGGACGAAGGGAGAGTAAACGATGCTGGTGGTGATGAAATCAACCGCTACGGAGCATGATCTCAGTGAACTCAAGGAATATCTGGTACGGCGTGACTACGATTTTCACCAGTCGACCGGAGCCAACCGGGTGATCATCGGCGTGATCGGCGATACGGCCCGGCTTGATATAGACGCCCTCAAGGCTCTGCCTGGTGTGCTGGCGGTTTTTAAAATTCCGCAAGAGTAAAAGCATGGAACGGGGCCGGAAATCGGCCCCGTTCCATATGGCGGCGTTTTATGAACCGATAAAGAATTCTGTTTGAATACCCTGTTCGCTGATCAACAGGATGATTCCAATTCCACCAGAATGATGTGTTCCTGAGGGATGTGCACGGTAACAAGATCGCCAACACGGTATTTTTCCCTGCCGATATGAAATGCGATCAGCGGCATGCCGATATCCACGCCGTATTCCACCAGATGCGGTTTGTACGATACCTGCGCAATGCGCCCCGCAAAGGAATTCTCTTTTTCACCATCGTTGGGCGGCCCCAGGTAAACATGTTCCGGACGAATCGCAATTTTGACATTCCCCTGGAACGGACTGGGCTTTTTAAGCGAAACCTCATTGATCCCTATCGAAAGGCCATCCGACACGCCCGGGAAAATATTCTGCGTTTTCAGAAAGCGCACAATGAACTCGTTAAGGGGCCTGGTTTTTAAATTCTCCAGTGTATCCACCTGAATCAAGTGCCCATTGTTCATGATTGCGATGCGGTCGGCGACCGAGGCCGCTTCCTCGAAATTGTGGCAAACGTGGACAAAGGTAGCGTTGGTTTTTCTTTGCAGGGCCTGCAGTTCCTTGCTCATTGTGGCTCTGAGGTTTTCGTCCAGCGCCGAGAGCGGTTCATCCAGCAGCACCACGCTTGGTTGTGTGGCCAATGCCCGCCCCAGGGCCACGCGCTGTTTTTCACCCCCACTGAGATTCAGCGGCATCCGCTGACGGATATATTCTATCCCGAGCGATGAGATGATCTCATCGCGGATCTGGACTATTTCATGTTGCGGCAGTCCTTTTGCCTCAAGCCCGTAAGCGATGTTTTTTTCAACTGTCAGGTTTGGAAACAAGGCATAGTCCTGTGGTACATACGCGATATTGCGTTCCTCCGTGTACAGGGGTGTAATGTCTTCGCCATCCACCAGAATGCTGCCTTCGGTTTGCCGGTACATGCCGACCAGATATTCAATCAGCACGGTTTTTCCTGCTCCGGTCGGCCCCAGAAGAACCATGTATTCGCCATCATTTATGGTCAGATTGATGTCTTTAAGACAGAATCCTCCCAGATTGCCGCTTAAATTCCGAATTTCTATCATAAGAAAATTTGTCTCCTTACCAGATGTAGCCTTTGGCGCCGATGCGATGCATGGCATAAACGGAAAGGCCGCCGATGATGACCAGAATAAAGGCCAGGGCAAAGCCGTATTCTACGTTGCCATATTCGATCTGGGCCCAGATGGCCACGGAAAGCCAGTCGGCCTGGTCGATGTGCAACGCCTGCTCCAGATCACTGAATCGTGCAGGGGGCAATTCCCGGAAGGTACCGCAGAAAAACAGCACTGCGCCGAATTCGGCCATCGCTCTGGTCCACGCCAGAATGATGCCGGCCACCAGACCACTTTTGGCCAGTGGCAGGGTAACCGTCCGGAAAGCTCGCCATCGGCTGCTGCCCAGGGATCTGGCCACCTGTTCGAAGCGGGGATTGATGCTGTCGAAGGTGGCTTTCCACGCACTCAGCCCCAATGCAAAAGACAAGATGAAACTCGCGATGATCATGCCCGGGAATATGCTGTGGGCAAAACGAAACCCCAGTTTTTGCTGAAGATCCCAGAACGGTCCGTAGTTGAACATGACGATGAGGCACAAGCCCACGGAAGAAGCCGGAATGACGAGCATCGAGGAAAACAGCACATCGATGATGACTTTTCCCCGAATTTTGTAGCGGCTCAGCGCGTAAGCGGTGGGAATGCCTATCAGGGTGGACAGTATGGTGGTGATTACGGTGATCATCAGTGTGAGATTCAGCGATTTCCAGAAATACGGGTCTTTCCAGAACCCCCCCGCAAACATGTTGAGGATCTCGCGATCCTCTCCCCACGAGGTCAGATTCCGGGTTTGAACAGCCGCTTCCGTGACAAACAATTGATCAACGTTGGTCAGAAACAGATACGCCGAAAAAAGAAACAGAAAACCGGCAAAGCTATAAAAAAATGTCTTGAAAATCAGCCGATCACGGGACTCCGCTTTTTGAGGCCGCGCGAGGCTGTCGGTTGTTGTGGCGGACTGCGGTTCACCAGACACTGCTTTTTCCTCCTATGAGCCTCATGGCGGACATGGCGGTTATCGCCATCAGGATGCAGACTATGGTCATGGATGTTACCCATCCCATCATGCCGCCGTTCCAGTCCAGGTAGATGGCGAAGGGCATAATGTCGGTCTCTCCCTCCGACGCGCCCACAAAAAGCATGAGACCTTCCCATTCCGCGGCGGCTCGGGCCCAAACCACAATCATGCTTGCAAGGATGCCGTTTTTTGCCATGGGCATCACGACCTTGAAAAAGGTACGGAAGTTGGAAGCTCCCAGCGAGCGGGATACGGATTCGAACTTGGTCGGGATCATGTCGAAGCTGGCCTTCATAAGCCTGGTGCAGAAAGCGCAGGTAACCGTAAACTGCACCAGCAGCACACCGTAGACATTACGACCGATGTAGATGTTGTAATGTTCGCTGATCATGTCAAAGGGGAACCTGGTGGTGATGCCAAACAGAAAAGCCCCGATGACGGCCGGCGAAACGACTATCGGCAGATCGATAACGCTCGCAAAAATATTGCGGCAGGGAAAGGAGAACCTCGACAAGGCATAGCCGGCCGGGATGCCGATCAACAGGGCAACAGAGGTCGAAACCGTCGAGGTCCAGACCGTCAGCCAGAATCGCTGCCACATTCTGGCCTGGGTAAAGAAATGAATGGTGTCGTTCCATCCCAGATAGATCCAGTTGCTGGCGATCAGAAGAAGATAAAACGTTATCGCCACAAGCGTAATGGAAATCGTGAGCGCCGGCCACCATCGTCCACGGATGACAGATACTTTTGGCATGGCAGGCGACCCTCCTAGGAACCCGAGCGAACAGTTTTGCGCTGGCGTTTGACTTCGCCAATGAGGTCTCCAACGGTTTTTGCATTGACCGGATACCGTTCGTCCTTGACCGCCGTGGCGGCATTGACCAGGTGCTTCATGTCCTGGTCCGTTGTGTTGTCCAGGCAGAAACCCTGTTTATCTACGGCAATATTCGGGTCTACGGAATAGGCATGTTTGTGAAATATGTGACGGGCCTCATCGGAGAGAATGAAGTTTTTGAGCTGCTCCGCTTCGTGTTTGTATCGCGCAAATTTCAGGGTGGCAACAGGCAGGCGGATCACACCCCGGTATTTTTGCTCGATGGGGATGATTTCCACATCCCGCAGGTACAGCACGGCGGTTGTTGACCACACGATGGTGGCGTCGATGGCCCGATGCTGCGCCGCGTTGCCAAGTTCCGGAATACATTTGGCACTGAGCACGGCGTTTTTTTGCACTTCTTTCCAGATACCGGCTTTTTTAAAAGTCTTTTCGTGCCAGATACCTACGGCGCACGATTTAGGATTACCCAATCCCACCCGAACACCCGGTCGCGCGAAATCCTCAATTTTGGTGATATTGGCAGGGTTGCCCTTGGGCGTGATGATGACGGTTACAAAGTAGGCCGGTATGTCCGTCTTCGGGTTGTAATTTTCGACAAATCCTCGCTCCTCTGCCTGCAGCAGATAGAACTCTTCCCCGGGCATAAACAAATCGCCCTGGCGGGAACGTGTAATGTCAGCGATAAAATAGCCTGAACCTTTGTAGGAAAAGTTGACCTTCTGGTCGGGGTGTTTCTTTTCCCACTCCTGCTTGATTTCATTGAGCGAAGATCTCTGGCCAACTCCGGCGTGAAACAGAAGTTCTTTTTGATTGCCGCCCATGGCGTGGAGCGGGGTAAATAAAAGGGCACAAAATAAAAGACAGTAAATATTTCGTTTCATTGCTGATCCTTTCCGGCAAGATGCCGTGTTGTTGAAACGCATTTAAAAGATGACGCTTTTAAACTTGTACTCCCACTGCAAAAAAGCCCAGGTCGCCTGTTTGTGCGATGCAACGTTTTCAGCGAATTCGTCAGGCCAGAAATGCCCGAAGCCCGCCATGAGCGTGTGGTTTTTGAAATAAGTTAAAGTCGCGAGGATGTCGATTTCCTTGCCCACGTCACTGCCACTGGCGCCTGTTGGATCACGGTACAGCTTTTTGTTGAGGGACCAGCCGTCATGGCGATCCGCCAGACTGAATTGATGCACTTCCCCTTTGATTGTCAGCCAGTTGCGCGGTTTGACGGTAAGGCTGGCTTCGAGGTCTTCCAGGTTGCTCCAGGAAAAAAGATTCATGCGCCCGTACATTTTATCCTTGGCTCCGAAAGCTTCATGGAAGGTTTCATTTTTACCGTCCTTGGGGTTGCTGTCCCCCGAGGCATAGCTGTAAGAAATGCCCAGGCGGGGTTTCCAGGCGGTGGGGAAGGTGTAGGCAAGCATGGCGTGATAACCGTAGGCATCAATGTCATCTTTGGCAAAATCCCCTTCCTCCTTGAGGTAGGTTCCCTCCAGATCCCATCCTTTCATCGAGGCTTTCAAGTGTGCGCCGACATACCACGAATCGAGATTGTCTGCCGTTTTGTCGACCTCGCCGGCGTAATTCGGGTGATCGTCCTTTTTGGTGAATGCCATTGGTTCAAAGACAAGTTTAAGCGGCTTTTCCAATAGTTCGAAGTGGCCATACACTGCCAGGCTCTCATAACCATGCCGATGATTGAGGCTGAAGCTGTTGACTTCATGCAGCATGGTCTGGCCGTAGAAGACATCCACGAAGCCCCGGTTGAAGACCCAGGACAATTTGGCGGCATCCCAGATCCATCTGCCGGAGTTGCCCCATTCGCCAGGGCCAAAAACCCGGTTGTCGCCATAGGCAATTTTCTGCCGCCCCGCCTTGAATCCAAGGCCGGAATCCAGGATATCCTTGACATCGATGTAGGTCTCGTAAAGCTCCAGGCGGTCTTTCTGCGGATGGTTGATCCTTTCAAACGTCTTGTTGTAAAAATCATTATCCGATAGGGCATAATCCCAGACCTCCGCATGTTGTCCCCAAAGAGCGACATGGATGTTTTTTGTAGGATACCAATCCAGCCCCATTCTCAGCCTTCCCAGCAAAAAACCGTCATTGGCTTTGCCCGCTCCGGGATTGTCTCCATAAAATTTCTGGTTAAAACTATTCTGGAATTCGTATCTTGCCCTGACATGAGTGCTGAAAGTAAGCTTTGGTTTGGAGGCTTCCTGGGCCTGTACGCAAAAATTACGCGACGTGAGAACTGCGGGTATGATGAAGTTAAAGACAAAAGCCAATAAGCAGATTTTTGAAAAACGAAGTTTTCCTTTTGACATTTTTCCCTCCATGTTTTGGATTAAAATTTCCTCCAGGATCAGATCGGCCAAAATTTAAAATAGACATAGATAAGATAGTGTGCACCCGGAAACTCCGGATGGATACCGAGTGGTTTGCATACGCAAAACGCACAATTTTCCGTGGTGGCAAAAAAATTAAGGGGTTGCGCGGAGGCGTAAATCGGTACACGTGTATCGCGCGCAGGATAGCAAAGTGGACAGCCTCCGGAGAAACAGCCTGAGTCGCAAGCAAGCCCGCGGATTGAGGGCCCCACGGCGGATAAGGGCCGTTTCCGGGTGGCCGCTCAATATTCAACGAAAACCTGATGATTTATTTAACGAATCACTTTTTTCGATACGGCATCAAAGCAGTTTTTTGACGTCTGCCTGATTTTTGGCAGGACGCAAAATTTCGTGTTTCCAATCCTGAAAGCACGATAATTTCATGCGGATTTCCGCAAGAATGCAAAATCGAAGCAACAAGAAATGCTGTATTGGGCTTGTAGGGTAAATCCTGGTAGTTACATTGCAATATAGATAAAACTAACATCTATCTGAATAAAATAGATATGTACTACGATACATAACGAAATCGAAAACTATTGTCAATGAAATTTCCGATTTTTTTAAAAATTGTTGAGCGCAAGAGCAACAAGACCGTGGAGTAGGGAGTTTACAATGAAGAAACAAAAAAGGGAGCCTGTCAGGCTCCCTTTTTTGTTTCTTCAGGAGTAGGAAAATCTATGGCAAAAAGTCAGTCGGCCACGATCTGGCTTTTGGTGAAAATGGAGCGCAATTGCAAGCCGGCCGCTTCCACGA
>NZ_JBFWJQ010000037.1:0-21730 GCF_050253115.1 Syntrophotalea sp. | reverse complement strand
TTTTTTGGAATGCCGCATCACAGCCGTTGTTTGATGCATGCCACCAACTGCTCGGCCGTGAAACCGTATTTTTCCATCAGCTGTTCGAAGGGCGCACTGGCCCCGAAGCTACGCATGCAAAGCGTCAGGCCAGCAGTGCCGATATAACGCTCCCATCCCATACCGACGCCAGCTTCTACAGCCACTCGCAAAACCTCCCCGGAGGCAAGCACCTGATCCCGGTATGCCTGGCCTTGAGCATCGAACAGCTCCCAACAGGGCAGGGAAACCACCCGGGTCCCATATCCTTCGGCCTGCAGCAGCATTCGCGTCCTTAAGGCCACCTGAATTTCCGAGCCGCTGGCAACCAGCACCACGCGCAGCGGAGATTCTTCAGAAGCCAGAATATACCCTCCGCGCAACACCCCTTCGGCGGAGGCGTAAATATTCCGATCAAGCGTTTCCAGCTTCTGCCGGGTCAAAATCAGCGCCGTGGGACCCTGCCGGTTGGACAGGGCCGCCCGCCAGGCCTGCGCCGTTTCGTTGGCATCGCAGGGCCGGATCACCGCCAGATTGGGAATGGCGCGCAAAGCGGCAAGGTGCTCGACGGGCTGATGGGTCGGACCGTCTTCGCCAAGCCCGATGGAATCATGGGTAAAAACATAAATCGGCGCCAATCCCATCATGGCGGCCAGGCGCATCGGAGGCCGCATGTAGTCGGAGAAAACCAGAAAGGTGCCGCCGAAAGGGACCAGTCCCGGGGTATGAGCCAGGCCATTGAGGATCGCGCCCATGGCGTGCTCACGCACGCCGAAATGGATATTTCGGCCGCTGACGGCGGAACCGAAAGCCTCTGCGTTCTCAAGGTGGGTGTTGTTGGAAGGTGCCAGGTCGGCGGAGCCTCCCAGCAGCAGCGGGATGACCTCGGCCAGGGCGTTGAGGGTAACCCCGCTGGCCTGACGCGTCGCCATGTCCTTCCCGGCTGGGAAGTGGGGCAGGGCGGCATCCCAGCCGGGCGGCAAGGGCTGCTCTGCGGCCTGAAGCCATGACTGGAGGGCGGAATTCCCGCCGGCAACCGCTTCATTCAGCCCGTTTCGCCAGGATTCTTCGAGGACGATGCCCCGCTGCCTGACCCGCAGCATATGTTCCTTCACCGCATCGGGTACATCAAAAAACCGTTCGGGGTCACGACCGAAAAACAGTTTGGTCTGACGCAGCTCCTCCGCCCCGAGGGGCGCGCCATGAGCCTCCGCGGTATCCTGCTTGCGGGGGGCTCCGTAGCCGATATGGGTACGGGCAATGATCAGGGAAGGGCGTGGATCTTTTGTGGCGCGCACCAGGGCCTCATCGATTTCAGGCAGGTTTTCTCCCTCGACCTGCTGCACGTGCCAGCCATAAGCCAGAAACCGGCTGGCCGTATTATCGCTGAAGGTCAGTTCGGTGCGCCCTTCGATGGTGATGCGGTTGTCGAGATAGATGCAAGTCAGGTTGTCAAGTCGCAGATGCCCCGCCAGGGAGGCTGCCTCTGCCGCAACGCCTTCCATCATGTCGCCATCGGAACACAGGGTAAAAACGCGATAATCGAACAGTTCGGCATGTACCTGTTCCGCGAGCAGACGGGCGCCCATGGCCATGCCGACGCCGACCGCGAAACCTTGACCGAGGGGTCCGGTCGTGGTTTCGACACCCGGTGTGTGGCCGAACTCGGGATGGCCCGGGGTACGGCTTCCCATTTGCCGGAACTGTTTGAGATCATCCAGGGCGAGATCGTAACCGGTCAGGTGCAGCATGCTGTAAAGCAGCATGGAAGCATGGCCGCAGGACAGGATGAATCGGTCGCGGCCCGGCCAGTCGGGATTGGCCGGGTTGTGCCGAAGGTGGCGGGTAAAAAGCAGATAGGCAATCGGAGCGGCTTCCATGGGAGTTCCGGGATGCCCCGAACAGGCCTTTTCCACCCCGTCGGCTGCCAGCAGGCGGATCGTATCGATCGATGTGCGCGCCAGGTTTCGGTCCAGGATTTCCATATCCATAACGGCCTCCTTGTCGCATCCGCAGGCCTCTCGCTGGAAGCAGGGCCTCGGAACAGGTTAAAGGCAAAGATCTCCCAGAGACTGTCCAGGATAGCCACAGTGGGCCAGCAACGTCCCAATCTGTTCCTGCCTGGAACCTTTCCAGGCGAGCAACAAACGTTCGGCCAGCGTCACGCCACTGCGCGCCACTTCTTCGATCCCGTCCAGAAAAACACCTTCATCCGCCCCCCTGAGACACCGCGGCCCCTGCCGCGACAGGGACTCCCTGGCAACAGACAGCAGCTCGCAGGCGATATCCTGCAGCGTGTGACCACCACAAGGGGTGCGCAGGCCAAGGCGCCATGACTCGCGGTACATTGCAAGCCGCCCGGCATCATCGCCTGGATCGAGCATTCTTTGCACCTGACGGCGGGCTTCCGCATCGTACATCAGTCCTTTGGCCAAGGCGGCAACCGCCATGACCAGGTGGGGAGGCTGACTGTCGGCGCTGCGCAATTCGATCTGGGGCCGCAGTCGCACCTCTGGAAACAGTGTGGACAGGTGAAGATCCCAGTCGGCAAAGGTCGGGCGGTGATCTTCGAATCCTTCAGCCATAAAACGCCGAAACGTAAAACGATGACGCGTCAGATCGACCAGCCTGCCCTGGCGCAGGATAAAGTACATCGGAACATCGAGAGCATAGTCAACGTAGGTGGCCAGCCCCGCCTCCGGATGAAACAGCTCCAGAATCAGCCCGGATCGGTCAGGATCGGTCCGGTCCCATATTTCCCCCCGCGTGGATAGATACCCCGTGGGTTCACCGTTCATCAGAGGCGAATTGGCGAACAGGGCATAAAACAGAGGTGCCAGTAATTGGCCCGTACGCATTTTATCGATGCAATCGGCCTCGTCGCAAAAATCGAGATTGACCTGCAGGCCGGCCGTGAGTTTCATCATATGTTGGCCGCGGTCACCGCTGCGCAGCATATAGGCGCGCATGATGTCATAACGCGGCTTGGGAAGCCAGCCGATGCTTTGCAACGGTGTTATCGGCTGAACGCCCAGCCCCAGAAAGGCGAGGCCGAGAGCCCCGGCAGCGGCAACGATTTTTTGGATGTGATTGGCCAGGTCCCGGCGGCAGCAGCAAAGATCGGCACATAACTTCCCGGAAAGTTCGAGCTGACCGCCAGGTTCCAGCGTTATCGACGAGGAAGGCCCGACCAGAGCTATCAGGTGCCCGGACTCTGTGACGCTCTCCCACCCATCGGCTGCCTCCAGGATTTTCAGCAGGCCCTCGATCTGATCAAAACCTGCAGCCTCACCGGAGCGCTGGTCCACGACGAGTTTCTCGACTTCTATACCGACCCCCCATTGTTCCTGGGGGCGGGTTTTCCGCAACAGGTAATCCAGCAGGTCGGAAAACTGCCGTACCGGTTGTGCCAGATGTGTTTTAACGAAGGTTGTCATGATCTTCCATTTGCGGCATGTGGGCGTCTGACGATCAAAAATGCATGACGGGCATGTCAGGGCCGCTGTTTGCGGCAGGTTCTCAAATTCAATCTATAATACTATAAAATCCGCGGTACCATGAAAAACTCAGCTCACCCGCAGGAAGCGACCCGGCCGGGAGCACCTTGCCTTTTGAACGGTTCGAAGCTATGATCCCCATACTCTGGATCCTGGAGAAACCATGAGACCTGTCCGCAACCTGCGCGTTTCCCTGTTGATTCTGGTTCTGACGCTCGGCCTGGGAACCGCTGGTTACATTGTGCTGGAAGGCTGGGATTTTCTGGATGCTCTATACATGACGGTCATTACTTTAGCGACCGTCGGTTATAAAGAGGTACACGACCTTTCCACGAATGGCAAGCTTTTTACCATCGGGCTGATCCTGTTCGGTGTCGCTACCATTGCCTATGCTTTCGGTAGCCTTCTGCAACTGATGGTCGAAGGACAAATCCTCCGCATTCTGGGGAGAAGAAAATTGGAAAAGCGCATCAACCAGCTGGAAGGACACTACATCGTCTGCGGTTACGGACGCATAGGTACCCTCGTCAGCCAGGAATTTCTGTCACGCCCGGTGGCATTTATCGTCGTGGAACGGGATCCGGTCATCTGCGAACGTCTCGCCAAGGAAAAAATCCTGTTCGTTCAGGGCGATGCCACCGATGACGATACCCTTATCCAGGCCGGCATCCTGCGCGCCAAAGGATTGATTACAGCCGTCACTTCGGAATCCGCCAACGTCTATATCACTCTCACGGCCCGGGGGCTCAATCCTGACCTGTTTATTCTGGCCCGCAGCGTGGAAGAAGGCTCGGAAATCAAACTCAAACGTGCCGGCGCCACCAAGGTCATTTCCCCATACCGCATAGGTGCCAATCGCATGGCCTGGGCGGTTTTACGTCCCTCGGTGGTTGATTTCATCGATATCGCCATCGGCAGCGAAAGTCTGGAGTTGCAGCTGGAGGAAATCCGTGTTGCCCCAAATTCTTCGCTGGTCGCAAGAACGCTGATATCCGCCGGAATTCGACGGGCCTGGGGAATTATGATTATCGCCATAAAAAAAAGCAGCGGCGCCATGCTTTTCAATCCCGAGTCCAGCACCACCATCGACGCCGAGGATATCCTCATCATTCTTGGAAAGCCGCCAGACATCCGCAACCTTGAAAAGGTCGCCTGTGGAGAATCCAGCGATGCCTGATCGACTTCATGTTCACATACCGTTCAGTCAATGGCAAAAGCACTTTCCGCTGCTCAAGAAACACCGTCTTCAGCCGGAAATCGCCTTTAAATGGCCAGACCTCGACCCGACCTTGCAAAGCGCCGTGAAACAGGCCGGCCGGCAACTGGCTGCCGAAGGCCTGGCCGTAACGGTGCATGCGCCTTTTATGGATCTCAACCCCGGCGCACTGGAGCCTCTTGTTCGGGATGCCACCATGCGGCGTTGGACCGAAACCCTTGAAGTCGCCGACATGCTGGGTGCACGCCTGGTTGTTCTGCACCCCGGGTACGATCGCTGGCGTTACGGTGGGCAGAGCCAGCCATGGATTAATGCCTGCCTTGATTTCTTCCCTCCATTGCTGGAACACGCCGCACGGATTGAGTGTCTCCTGGTTCTGGAAAATATTTTCGAGGAAAATCCCGATACCTTGCGGGCTGTGCTGCAAACTCTCGACTCTCCCTGGCTGGGACATTGCTTTGACGTCGGGCATTGGCGTTTGTTCGGCAAGTGCTCCATGGAGCAGTGGTTTTCCGTACTCGGTCCCTGGATCCGGCATCTGCATGTGCATGACAACAGCGGAGACCGCGACGCCCACCTGGCGATAGGGGAGGGCGATATCGATTTTCACCAACTGTTCAAGCTGGTCGAAACAGAGCAAATACCACCCTCCATGACCCTGGAAGTTCATGACTGCGAGGCGCTGCTGCGCTGCGTCCGCAGCATCGGGATTTTAAGAGGTTTTTAAAAAGATCCGGCCGGGGAAGCGGCGGGCTGGGTTTCTACGGGGGGTCAATCCTGTGGTGATTCTCCGCCTCTCCACCCCATCAGGGTAGCACGGCAGATACCTTTTTCTCCAAAGCGTGCCCGGAGCAGATCGAGTGTCTGGTCCAGTTGCATCGATCGTTTATCGTGATCCTCATCGAACAGCATGCCCTGGGAACCTAAACCTTTATTCAGGGCATGAAGGTTGATTCCGAGCAGACGAACCGGTTTGGCCCCTGCTTCCGTTTTTTGCAGAAGCTCCATGGCCACTCTGTGTATCTGTTTCACCTGCTGAAAGCCGCTGCCGAAGGTTCTGGACCGGCTTACCGTCGTAAAGTCGGCGTATCGTACCTTAAGGGTCAAGGTTTTAGCGCTCAGTCCGGTTCGTCGCAGACGGGCCGCCACACGCTCCGCCAGGTCAAGCAAAGCTGCATGGATGGTATCCCGGTCTCGAATATCCTTGTCGAAAGTTTCCTCATGACTTATCGACTTCACGACCGAATCGGGTTCAACAGGCCGTGAATCCTCGCCATGCGCCAGGCGATGCAACTGGATTCCCGCTTTGCCGAATCGCCATTTTAGATCCGCCAGCGGCATTTTGCGCAGATCCCCCACTGTGCACAGGCCCAGGCCCCGCAACTCCTCCAGCATAACCGGCCCCACCCCCCACAAACACTTCAGCTCTAACGGAAGTAGAAATTCATCAATATTATCGGGAACTTCGAAAAGCCCATCCGGTTTTGCCCGCTCAGACGCAAGTTTTGCGAGAAACTTGTTGTGGGCAATCCCCGCACTGATGGTCAGACCAAGGTCTGTACGTATGTCATGCCGGATTGTCTCTGCGATCTGGCGGGCACTACCAAACAGACGGCGGCTGCCTGTCACATCCAGAAACGCCTCATCGACACTCAATGGCTCAACAAGGTCGGTATATCGGCCAAAGACATTAAAAACCTGCCTGGAAATCTGTTTATAGCGGGAAATGCGCACCGGACGAACCTTGGCGCCAGGACACAACCGCAAGGCCCGAAACATCGGCATGGCGGAATGCACGCCGAAGCGTCGTGCTTCATAGGAGCATGCGCAGACCACCCCACGCCCGGGATGCCCTCCGACTATCACCGGCAAGCCGCGAAGTTCCGGGTAATCCAGCTGCTCTACGCTTGCATAGAATGCATCCAGATCCAGATGCAGAATGTCTCTTATCACACGCTGCTTTTCCAATATCTTTATCCACCCCGCATCCCGGAAAAGCCGTGCAGGCAATCAAAAAACACCGGCCTTCTCGGCGGGTAGCGACTAAACCAGGGATAACTTTTTCAAAATGTATGGTGACGTCTGGCGCGGATCAACCGTCGACAGCAGCCTCAGTGGCTGGCCTATTACGATCGGGGATGGTTCTTTCCCTGTCTTGTTCATTCGACAGGACCTTGACTGCATGGAAAAACAAAAGGATGTGCCGGTGCTATTCAGGGTGAACGGCTGGTGCGTCGACTACGGAAGAGTCGGATGGCATGGTAATGGAACTGTTAAGAACAACCCCTTCTTCAACCACCAGTACCGGGGTTTGAATCGTGCCATCAACAACCGCCGGTGCGCGCAACTCCACTTTGTTCCGGGCCTCGATCGTACCTTTGAAATAACCGGACAGAATAAGAGTCCCCACACGAATATCCGCCTGGATTTGGGCGGTATGTCCGGCAATCAGGGTATCCGTGGAGGTTATGCTGCCCTGGAAATGACCATCCATGCGAACGATGTCGTCAAATACCAGGACCCCTTCAAACCTGCTCCCCTCTCCGAGAAAGGCTCTTATCTCCCCAGTCTGTGTGGGTGAATTTTTTGCTGACCGTTTTTCCTTGCGTCCTATCATCATCCTCTCCAAGCCCTAGCAGGATATCCCAAGTTTTTCCAGAAGTCGGTCGAGATCTTGCGCTGAAAAAAAGTTGATTTCTATCTTACCGCCTTTTTTTCTGCTCACTATTTTGACTTTGGTACCAAGACTCTGCTTGAGGCTGTCTTCCAGAGCCTGCAGATTGGGATCGATTTTTTTGGGTGGCGGCGGGGGTGACAATGCGGCCTTTTTGGCACGCTTGACCAGCGCTTCGGTTTCTCTTACCGATAAATTTTTTGCGAGAACCTGTTCCCGAACTCGCAATAGCTGAGCGGGAACGGCTTCCAGCGATAAAAGGGCGCGGGCATGCCCCATGGCCAGGGTGCCAGTCGCAAGATCTTCCCTGACAACCTCGGGCAAGCGCAACAACCGTAGGCAATTGGTGACGGTAGAGCGATCCTTGCCAACCCTGCCGGCTACCTCTTCCTGGGTAAGTTGGAAGGCCTGAATCAGGCTCTGATAAGCAGCCGCCTCTTCGATAGGATTTAGATTTTCACGCTGTATATTTTCGATCAGCGCCATTTCTACCGCCGCATCTTCGGTCGCCTCCTGAATAAGTACCGGCACCTTTTTCAGGCCGGCTCGCTGCGCGGCACGCCAGCGGCGTTCTCCGGCTATGATCTGATAATGGTCGGGCAAGCGCCGCACCACCAGGGGCTGTATTATGCCCCGGGCCCGGATGGAAGCTTCCAGCTCCGACAACTTCTGATCGTCAAAAACCTTTCGGGGCTGATTCTTTAAGGGACGCAATTCCTCGATGGGACAAAAAAAGAAACGGTGGGATTCTTCCCTGATGCCGGGATCCAGCAAAGCGCCGATCCCCTTACCGAGTGCTGGTCTTTTCGACATATCAATGGCCTGTATCTATTATTTCCCTGGCAAGGGCCAGATAGGCTTCAGCACCCTTTGACGAGATGTCATACTGCAGTACCGGCAGACCATGGCTGGGTGCTTCGGATAAACGAACATTACGGGGAATCACAGTTTGAAAAACGCGATCGGCAAAATGGCGGCGAATCTCTTCGCTCACCTGATGGGAAAGATTGTTGCGACCATCAAACATGGTCAACAATATCCCACGCAGCGACAATGCCGGATTGAGCTCCCGCTGTATAAGAGCAATGGTACGTGTCAGCTGAGAAAGCCCTTCCATTGCATAATATTCACACTGAAGGGGAACGAGAACCGAGTCGGCGGCCGTTAGAGCGTTAATCGTCAACAACCCCAGAGAAGGCGGGCAGTCGATCAGTATATAATCGAAGGCATCCCGGATCTGGCTCAAGGCATTCTTTAATTTTTTTTCCCGCCCGACCTCTCCGATCAACTCGACCTCTGCACCGATAAGATCCGTGGTTGAAGGCAAAACCTTGAGAAACTCGATTCCGGTAGGCGCGATCGCCCTCTCCACGGTCACTTCTCCGAGCAACGCCTGATAGGTTGTGTGTTTGGCCTGTTCCGACAGAACGCCAACACCACTGCTGGCATTGGATTGGGGATCGAGATCAACCAGAAGGGTTCTCTTTTCTGCGACCGCAAGAGATGCAGCGAGATTGATTGAGGTGGTAGTCTTCCCGACGCCGCCTTTTTGATTGGCTACGGCGATAATTTGACCCATGTTCGGAACTCCTTTAGCCTCTTTGCGGTGGAAAATGCTACCATACTTGGCGACTTCAACAAAGTGAAAAGCTCGGCAACCCTCACCCGAATCAATTACCGGCAGCGTTTCAACACGAGCAGGGTCCGCTCGGCTCCAGACATCGGAAGTCGTAACTCCTGTTGCTTTTCCACGACCAATCCCTGGCGTTCCAACAAATCAAGGCAATCCGACAACTCCCTTGTCCCTTCTGGCCCCTTCATGGCAATCAGTCGACCAGCTGGCTTGAGAAACGGCATGCCCAAGGAAATCAAGTCTCTCAATTCGGCCAGCGCCCGTGCGGTCACGACATCAAAAGCGGCGCGATATCCTTCCTTCGCCGCCAGAAACTGGAGACGGTCCGTTCTTGCTTCAAAATTCTGCAAACGCAACAAGCGTGCTATATGTTGCTGGAAGGCTATTTTTTTAAACACCCGGTCCACCGAACAAACCCCCAGTACAGGCATTGCCAGAGAAAGAGGGATGCCCGGCAACCCGGCCCCCGATCCCATATCCAGCAATCGCTCACCTCTATTTAGCAGCGGAAGCAAGGTCAAAGCATCGAGCAGATGCTTTTCCAAGGCTTCGTCGATGTTATCGATGGAGGTGAGGTTGATGCGCCGATTCCAACGGAGAAGTTCTTCAACATACCAGATCAGTTTTTCGCAGACATGAATATCAAGAACGATATCGATTTCAGACAGGAGTTTGTGCAAATGTTCCTGTTTCGCCATAACCTTATTTCCTGCGTAAAAGCACCGACAAAATCGCTATAGCCGCCGGGGTTACGCCTGGTATTCTTGCTGCCTGCCCCAAACTCAAAGGACGCACGCGGTCCAGTTTCTCCCTTACCTCGGTAGACAAACCGGCAATGGACAGATAATCCATATCGGCCGGCATCGCGATATCTTCCGACCGGCGGAAGCGCGCAACCATTTCACGTTGCCTTGCGATATATCCCTCATACTTGATTTCTATCTCCAACTGCTCAAGCACTGCCGCTGGCAGGACGGACAACTCTTCATCACAATCAGCCAGGGTTCCCACATCAACATCCGGTCGCCTCAGAAGATGAGACATTGACACGCCATTTTTAAGATCGGACACACCCAGGCGTGACAGAATTTCGCCATCCCGCGGCAGCAGACGTTTTGACGCGAGCAATTGTCTCCCCTTTTCAACCTGCTCCATCTTGAAGGAAAACTTCTTCCATCGCGCTTCGCTGATCAATCCGAGTTCATAGCCTTGCGGCGTCAGTCGCCGATCCGCGTTATCTTCCCTTAGAAGCAGCCGATATTCTGCCCTGGAAGTGAACATCCGGTACGGCTCTGTTGTGCCACAGGTTACCAGATCATCAATCAAGACACCAATATAAGCCTCGTCCCTACCCAAAACCAGCGGCTCCTGATTTCGCAGGTCTCGCACAGCATTGATTCCAGCCATCAAGCCCTGGGCAGCGGCCTCTTCGTAACCGGAAGTACCATTGATTTGCCCGGCATGATAAAGATTTTTCAGGGACTTGACTTCCAGACTTGGCAAAAGCTGAATAGGGTCGACAAAATCATATTCGATAGCATACCCGGGACGCATTATTTCGACATTTTCCAACCCCGGTATTGTTCGCAGAAACGCCAATTGCACTTCAGGGGGCAATGAAGTCGACACCCCATTGGGATACACCTCGGATGTGTCCAAACCTTCAGGCTCAAGGAAAACATGATGACTCTCCTTTTCAGGAAAGCGCACGACCTTGTCCTCGATCGAGGGGCAATATCTCGGCCCGACACCCTCTATAACCCCCTGGAACAGAGGAGACCTGTCCAACGCCGAGCGAATGATTTCATGAGTACGGTAATTTGTCGCTGTAATATAACATGGTACCTGCCGACCGCCAACAACCTCCGTATCCGCAGAAAATGGGCAGACAGGCACATCGCCATACTGCGGAACCAGTTTTTTAAAATCTATGGTTCTACCATCGAGACGGGCCGGCGTCCCCGTCTTCAGGCGACCAACAACAAGGCCAAGCTCCATTAAATGCTCGGACAAACCAACCGACGGTGGCTCTCCTGCGCGTCCACCCGGAAAGTTTTGCAATCCTATATGAATAAGCCCGCGCATGAACGTGCCGGTTGTCAGAACCACCTTTCGTCCAGAATGAACGATGCCGTCCATGGTTTCAACCCCGCAAACCTCACCTCCCCGCAGCACCAACCTCACAACCGAGCCTTGTTTTAAATCCAGATTGTCCTGGTCCTCAAGAACTCTTTTCATGTAGCCCTGGTAAGCGCGCCTGTCAGCCTGGGCCCTGGATGCGCGAACCGCTGGACCTTTTTTTGTGTTCAGAGTGCGAAACTGAATGCCCGTTGCATCAATAGCACGCGCCATTTCTCCACCCAGGGCGTCAATTTCCCGAACCAAGTGCCCCTTGGCCAACCCCCCGATTGCCGGGTTGCAGGACATTTGCCCCACGGCATCGAGATGCAAGGTAAGCAACAAGGTAAGACAACCCATGCGGGCCGCAGCCAGCGCCGCTTCACAACCGGCATGTCCGGCTCCAACCACAATAATATCATATTGTTTTCCGAACTCTGCCATATTCATCCTGCCTTATTCAGAACGGGTCCGCTCTCGCATAAATGTTTCACGTGAAACAATCTATTTCCCGATACAGAATTTGGTGAAAATACGATCCAAAACATCGTCAGGGGTGGTCTCTCCTGTAATTTCACCAACCCTATCAAGAGCTTCCCCTATTTCAACAGCACTGAACTCGGGTGACATACCCTGAACAAGCGACTCCCGGAATCGGCCCAGTGAGTCGCGGGCCGCCATTAGCGCCTGCTTATGTCTAAACTCGGTCAATATGACTGTTTCACGTGCTTCGGATACTTCAGGCCGAAACGTAAAGTGTTGTGAGATTTTATCAACAAGATCAGTCAAACCGAGACCCTGAAGCGCAGAAATTTTTACAACCGGAAATTGTCCGAGACAGTCGGGAAAAGGCAGACTGCCAAGATCAGCCTTATTTAAAACCACCAGAACATCTTTGTGGCGACAGGCATCGATTGCCAGCAGATCGTCATTATCCAAAGACATGCTGCCGTCCACGACCAGTAGCACAAGATCAGCGCCTTCGATTTTGGAACGAGCACGACGAACGCCTTCGGCTTCTACGGGATCCTCGGTGTGCCGAATACCGGCTGTATCGACAAGCCTCAGAGGCAAACCGCCAAGTACCAAATCTTCCTCGATCGTATCACGGGTAGTCCCGGGAATATCCGTGACGATAGCTCGAGCTTCTCCAAGCAGAGAATTCAGCAGAGAGCTTTTTCCAACATTCGGGCGACCGAGAATGAGTATATTAACCCCCTCTTTTGCAATCCGCCCACATTCAAAACTCTGGATCAGATCGTCCATCTCGGACATCATTTGCCCGGCAGTCTTTCCAAGAGAGCAAGAACCCTCTATTTCAATATCTTCTTCTGAAAAATCAATGGCAGCCTCAACTTCCGCAAGAAGCAATATCAATTTTTCCCTGAGAAAAGCTATCTTATCGGCCAACCCGCCATTTAATTGCTTTATAGCTATATTACTTGCAAGCTCCGAGCGGGAACGAATCAGATCAATAACGGCCTCGGCGCGTGTTAGATCAATTCTCCCGTTGAGAAATGCCCGCAGGGTAAATTCACCTGGCCTGGCCATCCGCGCGCCGGCCCTCAAAAAGAGGTCAACTACCCTCCGTACAATCAATCCCCCACCGTGACAATGAATTTCACAAACATCTTCCCGAGTATAGGAGCGGGGTTGGCGCATAATAACGGCCATAACCTCATCCAAAACATGCCCCCGATGATCTTTTAAAAATCCGTGATAGAGGTAATTCGATTCCAATCGACCGGTGGCACTGCTTGGGGAAAAATAATCACAGAGGAATTCCTCTGCCTTTAAACCCGATAAACGAACAATACCTATGCCTCCTTCGCCAGGAGGCGTTGCAGGTGCTACAATCGTATCCTTTTCAAAAACATTGACGATATGCATAAAAAGATTCGATCCAGATTAGTGATTCCCGTGGGAGACCATAGAAATAAACCGTATTGAACCATTTGCGTAGCAAATGTTTTTCCAGAACAATGAAGCAAGGGAGGCACAAAAAGTCAGCCGGCGATCACTCTACAAAAAAGTAGCGATGACAAACCTGCATCATGCAGAAACGCTCCATTTCAAATAGACCGAGAAGAGATAAACCCTTGATATAATTGAAGCATGACTGCAGCCATGATGACGCCATGCCCAAATTAGATGCTAAGAACCGACAGCGCACTCCAGTCCGGGTAACGCTCTGTATCCATCCACGGTTGCGTAGGGAAAAAAGCCAGGAATCAACATAATATTTAAAATGAATGACAGTCAGTCTCCATCCGGGAACTCCGGATGGAGACAGCGTAGTATATAGGGAAAGTGCGGCTTTTTTCGCCGTGGCAAGGAAACCAAAAGGTTGCGCGGAGGCATACATCGGTACGCCGCACAAGAAAGCCTGCGGATTGACAACGCCACAGCCGAAAAGGGCCGTTTCCGAATGAAAAACAGTTAAAAACTTATGCGATAGTTGCTGAAGCGCCGCGATTAACAGTCCATTGCTGTAAAATAGTGAGCAAATTATTGACGAGCCAATAAATAACCAGACCCGATGGAAAATTCAAAAACATAAAGGTAAAAATAACAGGCATGAACAACATAATTTTTGCCTGTTGGGAATCCATACTGGTAGGGCTCATTTTCTGTTGAATAAACATGGTAACACCCATAATCACAGGTGTAATATAATAAGGATCTTTGGCGGACAAATCCTGAATCCAGAAGATGAAAGGCTCGTGCCTTAATGCAATGGATTCCAGTAAAACTTTATATAGGGCGAAAAAAACAGGGATTTGCGCAAACATCGGAAGACATCCACCCATGGGGTTGACCCTGTTTTTCCTGTAAAGTTCCATTATTTCACGATTTAATTTTTCTTTGTCTTTTTTAAACTTTTCGCGCAAGCGTTGCATTTCGGGTTGCAACCGTTGCATATCGCGCATGGATTTATAACTTTTATGTGTTAGTGGCCAAAATAATATTTTTATAAAAACTGTAAGTAGAATAATAGCCACCCCGTAATTCTGAATTATATTATTATAGAAAAATTTCAAAAAGCTTAACAGGGGGCGAGCCAACATGTCAAAAAACCCGAAATTGATGGCTTTATCAAGATTATAATTTATACTTTTCAGTATATCGAGATCCCTTGGCCCACAGTAAAGCATAAATTTTTGATTGTAAGAATTATCGGGATCAATTTTAATTGATTCACTATCAATAGTATTTCTTATAGAAGTATTTGTTTTATCAATCGTCAGAGAATATCTGTTACCATCAAGTGGTACAGCGGCAATCATAAAATATTTCTCTTCAAAAGCTGTCCACTCAAATTTTTCACTATACTTTACAGGACTTTCAATTATACTTTTTATTTTATGGGTAACTACTTCACCATCTTTATATAAAGCAGGACCAACAAAGGAGTACCGTGATATTTCACGATCGTCATCCCAAGGTTGAACCAGCATAAAAGCCAGATTTCCCTTTTTTGAATCTTTTCCTTTGTTATAAAGATTGACTTCAAGCTCTAAATCATATCCGTTTCCTTTAAAATAATAAGTCTTTTCGATGATCAAATCTTTATTCAACACAGAGTAAAAACGTAATTGTTTTTTCTCTCCGGAACCAACCACAAAATTTGCATCTGAAATATCCACGGCATAAAGATGGTCTGCCGGAATACTAATATCTCCAGTACCAAATGTATCAAAGGTATTGGTTTCACTTTGGGCATCAACAAGTGAAACCAGTGCTGATCCAGAATCCATTGTTTGTTTGTAGTGCTTTAATTCAAGATTTTTCAGCCTCGCTCCGATATTTGTGAAAACAGCACGAAAGTCCTCTGTTTCAACAACAATATCCAAGGGCAGAATTTTATTGTTGTCGGCAGCCAAAACACGCTCACTGACAGGAGATTTTTCGGCTACGATATCATTCAAAGAAGACACAGACGATTTATTGTCAGCAACAGTCTCTAAATTTTGGCCATTTTCCTGCGGAGCTGGTTTGGCGAAAAACATGCTATAACCCGTCCAAACCGCAAGCATCAAAACAAGAGCCATCAACACATTTTTATTTTCCATATGGCAGGATACTCCAATTACCCGGGATAACGGAAATATTCAAGGAACAGGATCGTACCCCCCGGGATGAAAGGGGTGACAGCGGCATAGCCGTCCGCAGGTTATGACCAAACCTTTTATCAAACCGTACTTGATCAGGGCTTGGCGGGCGTATTCGGAACAGGTGGGATAAAACCGACAGGAAGGCGCCTTCAGAGGCGAAATATATCGCTGATAAGTAATGATCAACAGGATGAATATTTTCCGGATCATGAATTGGTTTTTAATATGGTGAACTGAAGCAGATACTTCAACTCATCACAGATCTGGAAAAAGTCAAGATGGGCGGCTCCCGGTTTGGCGACGATGGATAATTCCCACCCACTACCGATAATTGATCGATGAAGCCGAAAAAATTCTCTTACCCGCCGTTTGACATGGTTACGTGTAACAGCTCTGCCAACCTTGCGACTGACGGTCAACCCCAACCTGGCAGAGCCATCACGTTCACGTACCAAAATATATACAATAAAATTCCGCGATTGCAGCTTGCGACCTTTGTTGCGCAACACTGCATAATCCCGGGATCGCCTCAATCTGGCGCAACGGGGAAAAGTAAAATCCGTTTTCTCCATCAGATCAAGGTTTACTTGACCGGAATGGTAACTACCAGACGCTTACGACCCCTGGCCCGACGGCGGCGAATAACAGCCTGACCATTTTTATTCTGCATGCGGGCACGGAATCCATGGGTTCTTTTCCGGCGAATACGACTCGGTTGATATGTCCTTTTCGACATTTTAAAACTCCTTACACTATGAGGTTAAGTTGTTATTTTATAGACGTTTAAGCGAAACGCATTATTAAACATGTTGTACTTGTTTTGTCAAGCAAGAAAAGATCGGCACATCCGCCCACAGCCTGCCCACAGGTAAAAAATCCCTTGCCAAATACCGGCCCCTCTGTTAGCTTAGCTGAACCATTTTCAGGCAATAAGATCCGCCAAAGACCCAGAAAACCAACCATAAATTAAATATCCACAGCTGTTTATAACAATGTGGATTATTTATTTTCGGATGCCTTCCTGTCCAACCTGTATTTTTAAACTCCGTTTTTCAAAAATTGAAAGTCCATGGATAAAATCTGGCAAAAAACATTGGATATCCTCAGACAAACCCTCGCGGACCAACAATTCGTTACCTGGATAAAGCCTATTCGATTCGTTGGTGTAAAAAATGAGGAAGTGGAACTTGAGGTCCCCAACCGCTTCGTGCTCGATTGGATTAAAAAACATTATCAGGACGCGATTCAAAGCTGTATTTCCAATGCGGCAGGTGCTTCCTATAGAATTAAGCTCTGTGTTGCACGCACCCCCATTAAACCAGATGCTGTGCCGGTCACTGAAAATCCGACTCCTCCTGTTCCTGCCAAAGTCCAGGAGGAACACCATCCCCAGCGAGGAAACGTTTACAATCTCAATTCCCGCTATACATTCAAAACGTTCGTTCTGGGTTCATCCAACCAGTTCGCCAGCGCCGCCGCCACAGCTGTAGCCAATAATCCGGCTACGACCTACAATCCACTTTTTATCTATGGAGGAGTGGGTCTTGGAAAAACACACCTCATCAACGCTGTCGGTAATGAAATTTTAAAAAGAAATCCCGACATGAAGGTATGTTACTATACGTCGGAAAAGTTCATGAATGAACTCATAAACTCGCTGCGCTATGCAAAAATGGACGAATTCAGAACCAAATTTCGATCCATGGATGTACTGTTGATCGACGATGTACAGTTTATTGCAGGCAAAGAGAGAACCCAGGAAGAGTTTTTTCATACATTCAATGCACTGTACGACTCTCATAAACAGATAGTTGTTACCTCCGACAAGTTCCCCAAGGAAATTCCCGGTCTCGAAGAACGATTACGATCCCGCTTTGAATGGGGACTGATTGCTGATATTCAAGCCCCCGATATGGAAACAAAACAAGCCATTCTTAAAATGAAAGCAGAACAGAACGGCATCGACTTACCTCACGAGGTTGCTTTTTTCCTGGCAAATTCAGTCAGCAGCAATATTCGTGAACTGGAAGGATATCTTGTCCGCATAGGCGCATATGCCAGTCTTACCGCTACGCCGATAAGCCTGGCCATGGCCCAGGAGGTTTTGAAAGATATTCTCGTGGAAAAACGTCGGGAATTAACCGTTGAAGAAATTCAAAAGCTGGTTGCCAATCACTATTCCATTAAATTGTCTGATCTAAAATCGGCAAAACGAATGAAGGCGCTTGTGCTGCCCAGGCAAATAGCCATGTACCTTTCACGGCAGCTTACCTCATGCTCGTATCCGGAAATAGGCGAACGCTTTGGTGGCAAAGATCATTCAACGATAATTCATGCCATTAAAAAAATAGAGAAAAATATGGAAGAGGATTACCAGTTGCGTTCGGTTATAAATAATTTAAAAAAAGAACTCAGTGCCTGAAACAGTTCATTCAAAACCTGTGCATCCGCCCTTGACAGACAGGGGAAAAAAGCACCAGATCCCGGTTATCAACAAAACAGACCCATTGGCGAGACATTTACCAACACCCTCAAAATCTTTTTAATTTACTGAAAATAAAGGACTTTTTGACATATAAACATATTCACAGGCATCTACTACTACGACTATAAAAGATTTAAAACCATAATAAAAACAGTTTCCTGTTGACGGGAGGGAACATGATCTTTTCCATTGAAAAAGAAATCTTTCTTAAGGGTCTGGCTAAAATTCAGGGAATAGTCGAAAAAAAGAACACCATTCCGATTCTGGCCAATGTTCTTATTGAAGCGGAATCCGATTATGTCCGCTTAACAGCAACGGATCTTGAAGTGGGCATGAAAGCCAATTATCCGGCCCAGGTCAAAACTCAAGGCCGAATTACCGTATCAGCTAAAAAACTTTTTGAAATAATTAAAGAACTTCCAGAAAAAGAAATTTCCTTTACAGCAAAAGACAATTGCTGGATAGAAATACGATGTGGAAAAGCACTATTTAATATAGTAGGTTTATCTGCAGACGAATTTCCATATTTTCCACAAATAGAAAAACAAAACTTTTTCAATATATCCAGTTCAATCTTGCGACAAATGATTGAAAAAACATCATTTTCTATGTCATTGGACGAAACAAAGTATAACCTTAATGGCATATATGTAAAATCAATTGAAGATAAAGGTTCTCAGTTTCTAAGATTCGTTGCTACAGACGGACATCGTTTATCTTTATATCAAACTCCAATCGATTGTTCTCATATCGAGCAACTCATAAAAGGGGTTATATTTCCTCGCAAGGGAATTTTAGAATTACGAAAAATTACCGAAGAGAGTGATACTGAAATATCAATCGGTTTTATGGACAACAACGCAGTTATTAAGAAAGAACAGACAATAATAATAATGCGACTTGTTGATGGTGAATTCCCTGATTACACACGTGTTATTCCAAGCAGCAATGATTTAAAAGCAAACATTCCCAGGGAAGAATTTTTTCATGCGTTGCGCCGCATGGCAATACTCTCGAGTGAAAAATCAAAGGGAGTCAAAATAGATTTTGAAAAAAATCATCTAACTCTTTCCTCGTCAAACCCCGAGTTTGGAGATGCACGAGAAGATTTCGAGATTGATTACCCCGACAATAATCTTTCCATAGGTTTCAATGCACGGTATCTCATCGATATCCTCGGGACCCTTGATTCTGAAAAGATCAATCTGGCTTTACGTGATCATCTTTCGCCGGGGCTTATCACACCTGCGGATACGGACGACTATCTTGCGGTCATAATGCCAATGAGGCTATAGTACCGTACAGCGATAGGCAAATTTGAAGAATCACACTGTCAATAAATCTTTCATGATTCTGAAACGCCTTGTTCTACATAATTTTCGTAATATTGAGTCCACAGAGATTAAACCCGGCCCCGGTTTTAATATTCTGACCGGAGATAATGGCCAAGGTAAAACAAATATTCTGGAGTCGATATATATACTGGGGCATTTCAAAAGTTTTCGCCGCAATCGAAACGAAGATCTTATAGGTGTCACGGATATTTATTCGCGCGTATCGGGGGAATTTTATCTAGGCGGCATCCGCAAAACCGTAACTTTGAAAATTTTGAAGGATCAGAAAGAAATTCTGATCAATGACAAACGACCGTTGCAAAGCAGCGATATGTTTGGGCGTTTTCCCTCGGTATTGTTTTCTCCGGAAGAAGTTGCTCTACCCAGGGGTTATCCGGCGGCACGACGGGCTTTAATCGATAGGGCACTGTGCCAAACCCGTCCTTCCTTCATTGACCTGACCCGCGCTTATCAACGCTGCTTGCGTCAACGCAACATTTTACTCAAGGAAGGAGCGCCGGTTCGAAGTGTTTATCCCTGGACCGAAGAACTGGTAAATACCGGCGCGATGGTCCGCCTGGCACGTTGTCAATATCTTGATCGCCTGCTCCCCTTGTTCAAGTCTGCTTACAGGGAGATATGTGGAGACCGGGAACTGGCGGATATTATCTATCCGGGTTATTCGACCACCTTGTCTGTTTTGCAGGAAAACCTTCGATCTACCCTGGAACGCGAGACTTCGCGCGAATTAAAATATGGTACAACCATGGCCGGGCCACATCGGGATGATCCGGTTTTTATGTTGGATAACCGTGTGCTCGGGATATACGGTTCCCAGGGACAACAGAGATCCTTTGTCCTGGCATTCAAAACAGCCCAGATTCTCGATCTGGAAAAAGAGACGGGATTCTGCCCGCTTCTGCTACTGGATGATATGACCAGTGAGTTGGACCGGAAACGACAGGAATTTTTTTTCCGTTTTCTGCAACAGCGGCAGGGGCAGGTATTTATCAGCTGCACGGAGCATTCTGCTTTTCAGAGTGCAGGCTTCAAATGCCTGCGGATGTTCCGGGTGAAAGCTGGGACAATTTGCGATCGAGACTAATGAAACCTGTTATGAGGATATTATGACGGATGTAAACCAAAGAGAGTACGGAGCTGGCAGCATCAAGGTTCTGGAAGGTCTTTCGGCTGTGCGAAAACGCCCTGCCATGTACATTGGTTCCACCGGAGTCACGGGCTTACATCATCTGGTATACGAAGTAGTAGACAACTCCATTGATGAAAGTCTGGCCGGTGTTTGCGATGAAATTTTCGTAATCATTCATCTGGATGGTTCGGTTACCGTGGAGGATAACGGTCGGGGCATACCCGTCGACATGCATCCAACGCAGAACAAGTCTGCAGCTGAAGTCGTCATGACGGTTTTGCATGCCGGTGGCAAGTTTGATAGCGACAGTTATAAAGTATCCGGCGGGTTGCACGGCGTCGGGGTTTCCGTTGTCAATGCCCTGTCTGAAAGGTTGGATTTGGAAATTCGCCGAAATGGCCGCATATACCGGCAGAGCTATCAACGAGGTGTGCCGGATGCGCCTTTGCATGAAGACGGAGAAACCGCCAAACGTGGTACTCGCATAACATTTTGGCCGGACCCCGAAATATTCGAGACTACCGAATTTTCCTTCGAAACCCTGTCCCGTCGACTGCGTGAACTGGCTTTTCTCAATGGTGGTGTGTTAATTCATATTGCTGATGAACGCTCAGAAAAACGGCACGATTTTCATTACGAAGGTGGCATAGTTTCTTTTGTCAGTTACCTTAATCGTGCAAAAACGCCATTACACGCCGAACCGATATTTTTTGGGGGTGAAAGGGAGGGTGTGCAGATTGAGGTGGCGTTTCAGTACAACGACGGTTACGACGAAAAGATTTTTTCTTTCGCCAATAACATAAACACCCATGAAGGCGGCACTCACCTGATTGGCTTCAAAGCAGCACTCACCCGTACCATGAACAGTTACGCTACGGCCAACAATCTGCTGAAAAACGTCAAGGCTTCTATTTCCGGAGACGACCTGCGAGAGGGTATGGCTGCCGTCATATCCGTCAAGGTTCCCGACCCGCAGTTTGAGGGCCAGACCAAAACCAAACTTGGCAATTCAGAACTAAAGGGTTACGTTGAAACCCTGGTGAATGAAAAACTGGCTACCTTTCTCGAAGAAAACCCCTCTGTTGCCAAGCGAATTCTTGAAAAAGGCATCGAAGCGGCGCGAGCCAGGGAAGCAGCGCGCAAGGCTCGGGATCTGACACGGCGAAAAGGGGTTCTGGACAGTCTTGCCCTGCCGGGCAAGCTGGCTGACTGCCAGGAGAAGGATCCGGCTTTGTGCGAAATATATCTGGTCGAGGGTGACAGTGCCGGCGGCAGTGCCAAACAGGGACGCGATCGACGCTACCAGGCCATCCTGCCGCTTAAAGGCAAGATCCTCAACGTCGAAAAAGCGCGTTTCGACAAGATGTTGTCGTCCAATGAAATTCGCACCCTGATTACCGCCATGGGAACCGGAATAGGGAAAGGGGATTTCGATATTTCCAAGTTGCGCTACCATCGCATCATCATCATGACCGATGCGGATGTGGACG
>NZ_JBFWJQ010000036.1:0-22190 GCF_050253115.1 Syntrophotalea sp. | reverse complement strand
CGGTCCAGCCTGTCGCGGCTGTGCCGCTTTCAAAGAAAATCCCGCTGCCGGAGTTACTGATGAAGGTGGCAGAGACTTTTAAGGTATCGCCGGAGTTGCTCTCCCGGAGAACTCGTCTGACCGGAGTGGCCGAGGCGCGGGCAGCATTCTGCTACCTGGCCGTTGGTGTGATGGGTTGCAATGGTGCGGATATTGCTCGAATGCTTGGGATGTCGCGGGCCGGAGTGAGCATTGCGGTCAGACGGGGAAAGATCCTTCTCCAGGCGCGGCCGATGCTGCTGAACGGGCTTCTTAATTGACTGGCTAGCAACGTCCCCCCCACACACGATTGTTTGGGATGTCGCGGGCTGGAGTAAGCATTGCGGCCGGACGGGGAAAGATGAATTGATGGTAGGGAGCTTGTTTGATCGAGTCCAGTCCAATCGGGATCGACTGAATTCCTATCAACGGGAATTGCCTGCGAAGCTGAGATGCCGAAGCCGCCGCGACGAAAAACGCGTTCGCAGGCGGCTACGGCTTTTGTTGATTGTGGTGACCTATCGGCTGTCGCGATATTCAGCAGGTTCCCCTGCTCCGAATATTTGCTTACAAAGTCGGCAAAAATCAACGGCTCTTATCTGAAAACAGAATCCTTTTTAATTTGATCGATGCGAATATCGTATTCAGATTTTGTAATTTTGCCATCCTTATAATCCTGCTCTACCTTGTCTTCCTGACGTTTCAAATGATACTCATAACCACCGGCTCCAGCGGCAGCGCCGCCCAACGCTCCCAATCCGGCACTGCCTCCGCTGCTGCTGCAGCCAACCAGTACAAAAAGCGCCATCAGGACCATTAATGCTCTTGCTGTTTTCACGGCACACCTCCTGTCGTTCGGGGTTGGGATTTTCAGGTGATCGCCAGTGTGCTTCGACCAAATTTTAGCCGGCCTATGGACAGACGGAAATCTCCCTGAAACCGGCGACCCCGTCCGGTAGCGAAGCCGTTCAGGGTCTGCCGGATATTTTCCGAGACGTATTCTGTAATACTATGACACTGTGATGAGATATCAAGCCCCTTCGTGCCGGCCGATTCTTCGTCACCTCTGGCGCGATAGCTGCAAGAAGCCTACTACAATCCGGCACCGTGCCCGGAGATTGCGTGGCACGACCAGGCCCCCGAACCCTCCAGATCATCAGGAAAAACGGAAAAAAGGAGTCATGACATGGACACCGTCTCCCATCGGAAACAGCTGCTGGATATTGACGAAGTCGCCATGAAACTCGGAACAACCCCGCTGAATGTGCTGCTTTACATCAAACGTGGGGAATTGAATGGAGAGGAAAACGAAGGCAATTGGTACGTCGAATCGCAAAGTCTTGAGGCCCTCATATCCGGCCAGGACGGTGGCGGCGCGGCCCCCTGCACACCGGCCTGCGGTCACGGCAATGGGTGCGGCGGATGCCATTGATCTGCCTGTTTTATGAGCAACCACAAGCAGGAGATGTTATGAATGTAACGATAAAGCCTTCGGATTTATGGTATAAGTATGCGCGCAAAAAAGAAACCCGCGACCGTCCCCGGTTTGCGGGAGCCCCGGACGACCTGCCGTTTGACGCCGATAATCTTTACGAAGTCATTCCCATGTTCGAAGCCGTCATGAACACTCTGGAAACGTGCAGCGAACATGTCCTTCGCGAACTCGAGGAGATTCTCAATCGCGGAGTGCCGGGGTTTTTGACCAGGCGCGACGAAGTGTACGATTATCTTCTCGGATGCATAGAAGAGGTCCTGTTCGAGGACGGGTAAGCACGCAGGACGCCACCCAGGTCATCGACCCTGGCAACGGCATCCTGCGCCTTCCCGCGCCATGCTCCAGACACGTCTCAGGATTGCATATTCACCAGGAGTCTCCCCTTCAACTTCCCGGCAAGCATCCTGTCGACGCATGCATCGACATCATCGAGGAATATCTCTGTGCACATACTTGACAACATGTCCGGTTTCCAGGCATCGGCAAGCTTTTCCCAGAGACGGATTCTATCCGCCATCGGGCAATGCTGCGAGTCAACCCCGACGAGGGAAACGCCGCGAAGGATAAAGGGGTAGACGGTAAGATGCAGGTCGGCCGAGGCTACGTTACCGCAGCAGGTCACGATCCCCTGCGGATGGATCGATTTGATCAGGTTTTCCAGAATGACGCCACCGACCGTATCGATACCCCCGGCCCATTGAGCCTGCAGAAGGGGTCGATTAGTGGATTCCTGAAACGACTGGCGAGGCAGGATGCGGCCGGCTCCCAGACCTTCCAGAAAAACCCGCTCTTCGACCTTGCCCGTCATGGCTGCAACCCGGTAGCCGAGTCGGGACAAAATCGCCACGCTCATGGAACCGACACCGCCAGTCGCCCCCGAGACCAACACCTCGCCGGCATCAGGCCGGACACGCTCCACCAGTCTGGACACACTGATACCGGCCGTGAATCCCGCTGTTCCGAATATCATTGCCTCCCGCATGCTCAACCCCGTCGGCAACTTGAGTGCCCATGCCGCGGGAACGCGAATATACTCGCCGAACCCGCCGGCGGTATTCATACCCAGATCGTAACCGGTAACGATAACGGCGTCACCTTCCCCGAATTCCGAAGAACCGGAATGCTCGACAATCCCTGCGGCATCGATGCCCGGGGTATGGGGGTAGTGTTTCGTAACCCCTTTATTGCCGATACACGACAAGGCATCCTTGTAATTCAGGGATGAGTAGGCGACCCGGACCAGCAATTCTCCCGCCGGCAGCTCTTCAACGGTTCTGCTCTTGACCGAACGGACATAGCCCTGCTCGGTTTCCTCGACGACCAGGGCCTTGTAACTACTTTTATCCATGGCTGTTCTCCTTGGTATCGCTTCGATTAACAGAACATTGCGGTTTTCAGAATAAATTTTCCGGTTTTACTTTGCTCCCTGCTGGTCCCCGCCGAACTTCTCGATCGTCTTTATCCACGGCTCCAGTCTTTGCCCGAAGGCAACCACGACCTGATATCGGACCATGGCCGGCGTCTTGGGGTTGTAATGGGTATATCCGGGATGGATGCAGGTTTTCCCCGGCAAAGACTTCAGGGATGCATGAAATTGTAGCGGGACATGTATCCGCTCAACCATAATTCCCTGAATTTGTCCGTAAAGCCTTTTTTTGCTATTGCTACCTTCGGAGGCACGCCAGTCAACCTGCATGCGAACCTGGGAGGGCAAAATGATATAGCGACCTTTGTCGGCATAGCGCCGGCGCAGGTCTACGGCATCCAGACCGGCATCGACAGCGAAAAGACGCGAGGCAACGGTCAGCTGAAAAAGTTTCTCTTGTTTCTGGCGGGCAGCCGCTTCCGCCGTCAATTGACCCTGCCGCTGTTTGAGAGGCAGGGCGGCAATCTCTTCCAGCTGCCGCAGCCGAAAACGCTGCCAGGCCTCGCCGTTGTACTCCAGTACCACCAATGCCTCTTTGGGCAACACCCTGTAAACATCCCGGGAATCCGAGTCCTTTACGCGTCCCACGGAAAATCCAAGCTCGGCCAGCTTTTGTTCATCGAACCAGGTCCGCTCTTCGATATCGGAATTAACGTTGAGCCACAGGGATACCCCGCTGTTTTCCCGTCGATAAAAGGTACTGGTCAGGGGCAGCTCGCGCTCGGTCAGGGTCAATAAGGCATCCGGAGCGCCGATACGATTGCGTACAACGCCCGCAAGCACCACTGCGTTGACAAGAATAACCAAAGCCAGTGCACCATAAAGGTAGCGCCGGTTCATGACATACCTCCCCTCGCCGCAGTCCGCAATCGCCTGAGCACCAGCAAGATCAGAACCGCGCTCAAACCGATCAGCAGAAAAAACAGGTATTTGGGCATCCAGTCCCACCACCAGTCGAACAGCTTGGTATAGAGATAAAGCACAAAAAAGGTCGAACCCAGATGGGTCAAACCGGGCCACTGCCGTCGAATCCCCAAGGCGATGACAGCGGCAGCCAGCAGGAATCCGAAAATCTGGTAGGCCGCCTCGATCACCCCGGGAGACCAGGGAAGGTAACTGCCCCTGCCCCAATTGGAAAGGATCAGGATGGCGATAAAGATTGCCAGCAGACCGTAGCCTCGATAAAGGTTGGGGAAATTGTCATGCTCACGGTGCGGCACGGTCCCCGGCAATGCCAGCAGAGCGCCGGCGAAAATGAAATTCTCCGGCCGTTCTCCGAAGGAAAGCCAGTAACAGCCCCACCAGGTTCCGACGGTCGCCGCCAGGTAGCCCATGAGGCAGGTCATGCCGGCTATCAGCATCAGTCTGAGCCCGGATGCATAGGCCAAAAGCATGGCAAAGGCCCCCCAGACCAGAAACGCATTCTGGCTGGGTGTGATATTGAATATCGTGCCGAGTACGGAGAGATCGAGAACGAAACAGGTAAAGGCAATAAGACTCAGCAGGGAAGCGAAATAGAGTGTCTTTTCCCGTCGGGCCGCGCAGTCGACGCCGGCCACGGCACAGAGAGGAGCGCTGCCGAGAATGGCTACCTGTACGCCGGTACCGAGCCCTCCCCAAAAACGGTAAAAGAAAAAAAACACCGCAGCCGACAACGCCAGCGCCCCTAAAAAAGCGGCGATACGCATACTCCAGCTGAGCTGTTTCTCGGCACCGCCGATGTCAACATCGTATCGGAAGGCGTAGCGATCCAGCAACGAGCGGTGATAAGAAACAAGATGCTCCTTCTGCCAATCGTCCAGAACCAGGATTCCCTCTTTCTCCAGGTCCGCCAATTCTTCCCGGAATGCGCCTATGCGATCAGCGCGTTTTTGAGCCTGATCCTTTTGCATACGGCCCCCTGAGTTCATGAATTAAAACCAATAACAGGATATAAATGGCGTTGCGATTCTGGTCAAGCACAAAAATCGAGCATCTACAGCAGGTTTTCATTTGACATCGGTCTTATTTCAAACCATGATCCTGCGGCCGAATTTAACCCGCCACATCATTGGCCTACCGGCCCGGTGGACCCATTCCTTCATATCATGTCAGGAGAACAGATCCATGTCGGAATTCAAAAACGTCACGATCGTGAAAAAAGCCAACGTCTATTTCGATGGCAAGGTCACCAGCCGCACCGTCCTGTTTGCCGACGGCACCAAGAAAACTCTCGGCATCATGATGCCGGGCGAATACGCATTCGATACCGCAGCAGCCGAGGTCATGGAAATGCTCGGCGGTTCCATGGAGGTGCTTCTTCCCGGCACCGATACCTGGCAAATTTTCAGCGAAGGCCAGAGCTTCGAGGTGCCGGCCAATTCGAAATTCTCACTCAAAGTCAGGGAAGTCGCCGATTATTGCTGCTCATACCTGAAATAGTGTCTGCATGCATCATAACCAGAGGTTGCAGTGGAAGCCTCCGGTAGTATTGATCGCCTCTGCATGCAGCGCGCCTGCTATCCGTTAATTCCGATGTCAGGCGCCAATTTTTTTGCACAGATAAAGCTACTTTGCGACCTCGCAACTGTCCGTCGGACAGGCGTTGGAATACTTGACAGTCAGCACCACCTGATGTTCATCGGCCACCCGGGCAAAGCTGTCGGCCACGGCCTCGAAAACAGCCTGACGTTCGCCGCTGATCACGGTGCTCATGGCGCCGCTGCGCAGGCAGATACCAGGTCGCCGCAATCCCTCCATAAAGGCATCGATGGCGGGCGTCAAGGACGGCTCCCGCAACGGATAAAGACTCACTTCAGCTTGAATGTTCATGGACCCATCCTCACTACGGTGAAGGCACCGCTTTTCAGTCCAACAGATTGCCAGACCGTTTAACCAGAAATTTTCACGGTCTGCATTCCGGATCGCGCATTTTCCCCGGCGGTTACGCGAAACAAGGCTCCGGGTAAATCTCTTCTGCGGTTTCAGGGTTTAATATTGAAGCTTCCCCGCCAGATGTTTTCAGGATCGTAACGTCGCTTGATCTTGCATAATCTGGCGAAGTTTTGATCATAGCAACCTTTTACCAGCTGGTCCTGCTCTCCCGCGGCACCGGGAAAGTTGAGATAAACACCGGTCCGCGACATCGGCCGCAACGCATTGACAAAATCGGCAACCCAGGCTCTGTTGGCATCGGCATGTTCCATCCCTTCCCAGTTGGCTTCCACCGCTACCATAAAACGACAATCCCGTTTGCCAAAAGCGGTATCGGCGGCGTGAACACCATTCATGGCGCCGCCAAGAGCCCAGATATTCACCGACGACAGGGGGGATGCGCTGCGTGCGGAGTGGCCGACAATCCGGGTGATGGTGCCGTTATCGAGGGCCTTGAAAAACAGGGAATCCCAGTAATAGCATCGCCCCGGTGGATAATCCTTGTCGAAAAGGCGCTGCACCCCGAGATGAAAATCCATGGGACCGGACAGGTCCGCCAGCGGTTTCGACCATTCCCGAAAGGGGCGGATAACCTCTTCGCCGCGTTCGAAAGGGCCGGAATAGCAGGCCAGAAAAGCCACCACGGGCTGGCGATCGGCTTTGCCTTCGGCCGACCGCATGGGCCGGCTGCGCAACACGCAGAAACTGCTGAGCTCCACCGGCGCACCGGCCATGAAGTCACGCCAGAATGCGATGGCCCGCTCTGCTTCGGAAAAAGGGTACAGCACCGTGGCAAACCACACCTGCGACGCGATGGGCCTCAGGCGGTATTCAAAGGCGGTCACAATCCCGAAATTGCCTCCGCCGCCGCGCAAAGCCCAGAACAGATCGGGATTCTCGTCGGCACTGGCGGCAATTATCTTCCCTTCCGCCGTCACAATTTCCGCGCCTATAAGGTTGTCGATGGTCAAACCGTCTCTGCGCAAAAGCCACCCCATGCCACCATGCAGGGTCAACCCCGCGATCCCGGTTCTACTGACCACCCCGACGGGAACCGCCAGCCCGTAAGGCCGGGTTGCCGCGTCGACGTCCCCCAGACGCGCCCCGGCCTGGACGCAAGCAGAAGGAATCCCCGAATTGACCTTCACCCCGGCCATGCCGCCGAGATCAATGACCACCCCGTCGTCGCAAAGTGCCTTGCCGGCCACGTTATGCCCGCCACCCCGGACAGCAACCCGCAGGTTGTGGGATCGAACGAACCTTACCGCGGCGACGACATCGTTTCTTTGCGTGCAACGCACGATCAGGGAGGGACGCCGATCGATCATGCCGTTCCAGATCAGGCGGGCTGTTTCGTATTCATCATCACCGGACCGCAGCACATCCCCCTCGATTGCAGCGGCAAAATCGCCAAGCGCGGCTTCAGGAACTTCTGCCCATGCGTCGTTCAGGGTAGCAATTTTCAAAGGTGTTTGCTTCCTTTCCGCGGTTCGTCTGCCGCTTTCAGATTCGATAATCCGCCAAGCCGTGTTTGCCGTGCTCCGACCGACAGCGGGAAGCGCAACCTTCCTGACAGGCTTCGCCTTGCAGCAGGCCAGGCCCTACCCTTTTGTTCGGAAGGTTATTTTTTATTATACCCCGAAATCCTGCCAAGCTCTTGAAACGGCATAACGACATGATAATGTTAATAAGAAATACTCTCTAAAAACCTATGCACTTTGCAACTTGCCTGGCCCGGCAAGGTCGGGTGACCTTTGCGCCGGACTACAGTGGTCAACCAGAATCGATGGAGGTAGACATCATGAATGTGCGCACCTGCAAACAAACTATTATTGTAAGTATGGCCGTAGCGGCTCTGGCGGCATGCGCGCCGGCCAAGCAACCACCAACCAGCCAGATGGCCCTTGCCCAGGCCGCGGTGGACAAGGCGACAGCCGCCGGCGCCTACGAATACGCGCCACTGGAACTGCAGGCATCGCAGAACAAGGTAGATGCTGCAAAGACGGCTATCGCCGCTAAAGACTATGTCAAGGCCGAGCACCTGCTTGAACAGGCTGAGGTCGACGCGAAACTGGCGGAAGCCAAAAGCGGTACGGCAAAAACCCAGAAAGCCGTGGACGAACTGCAAAAGAGTATTGATATTCTGCGTGAAGAAATTCAACGCAAACTTCCTCAATAACAGCCTTTTTTCTTAAAAACCGGAGGTAACCCCATGACTATCCGAATCCGCAGCTACAAAATCGCCACCGGCATAACCGGGATCATGTTGGCGGCCATGGCCCTGTCCGGATGTGCGCAAAAAGTTACAACCAATGCCGCCCTGGAGGAAGCCAGGGCCGCCTACAAGGCAGCTCAGGCCAATCCCACGGTGATCCGTAACGCGGCACTGGAGCTGAAAAAAGCGGAAATGGCCCTCACCCAGGCGGAAACATCCTTCCAGCAAAAAGCGGATCTGGCCACGGTGGAACATCAGGCCTACCTGTCCAAACAGCATTCGGCCATTGCCCAGGAAATCGGCAATCAGAAAATCGCCGAAGCGGCCATCGAACAGGCGAGTGCCGAACGTAACAAGGTTCTGCTAGAAGCCCGCTCCACCGAGGCCAGTCTTGCCGAGCAGCGTGCAGCTGCCGAAAAAGAAGCGGCCCTGCAGGCTCTGAAGGAGGCCGAAGCCCAGAAAGCCGCCGCCGAACAAGCGACCATGGAAGCGACCGAACAGCGCCTGGCGGCGGAAAAAGCCATGGCTGAAGCCACTGAAGCCCGGGAAAAAGCCGCCAAGCTCGAGCAGGAAATGGCCGAGCTGCAAGCCGTCAAAGCGGACCGGGGGCTGGTGATGACCCTTGGCGATGTGGTATTCGATGTCAACAAGGCTGACCTGAAACCGGGCGGTATCGTCACGGTCGATAAACTGGCCGCATTCCTGACGGAATACCCCACACGCAAGGTAATGATCGAAGGATTTACCGACAGCACTGGTAGCGCGGAATACAACCAGGTTCTGTCCGAACGGCGTGCCCTTGCCGTGCGCCGTGCTTTGATCGACAAGGGGATAGAAGCGTCACGCATTGAAATTCATGGTTATGGAGAGGACTTCCCGGTGGCCACCAACAACACGACTGCCGGCCGTCAGATGAACCGCAGGGTGGAAATCATCATTTCGGATGAAGAAGGCACCATACCGGCCCGCACCAAATAGGCCCTCTTTAGATAGTATCCATCCGGAAATTCCGGATGGATACAGCGTAGTTTTCATATGGGAAACGAGCAATTTTTCGTTGTGGCAAGGGAATCAAGGGGTTGCGCGGAGGCGTACATCGGTACGCCGCACAAGCAAGCCTGCGGATTGACGCCGTCATGGCGAAAAAGGGCCGTTTCCGGATGAAAACTAGATAGTATTGTTTTCGATTGCGCAACCGGGCTGATCGTCATGACGAACAGCCCGGTTTTCTTACATTACGTTACAAACCTTGATATCCCCTCATTTTTAAAAGATTCGCAATCGCGAAAGACAACAACCGCCCCGTCATCTGCAGCAATCCATATCTTTGTGAGTCTCTTCACGGATTTTCTTCAGCAACCGCAGTGTGCAAAATCAAATTCCGGGCCGAACAACTCGGGGTCCTCACGGACTACAGCCGCCGTAACGGGATTGAAATGGCGGAGTAAATACAGCAATTGATCGGCTGATCGGGCGCACTCTCGGCGCAAAAAGGCGCTTCAGCCGTCTGCCCGGAAAAATTCCCACCCGACAGTTGCATCCTCGATGCTTCTGGCTATAGTTTGAAAATTGATTTTTTCAAAGACATAAAGGTTCAGAATATTGGCACCTGGCTTTAGATGCAGTCGTAGCCGTACTGCGAAGGGTCAATGGGGGGATTCCATGAAAGTTCTCGTTCTGAATGGTTGCAGCGATGAAAAATCGGCCACACAGGATCTGCTCAAGGGAATCTGTGACGGCATACCCGCCCCTCATGAAATCGCCTGGATCAACCTTCATGGCCTGGCTATCCAGTCCTGTCAAAAATGCCACAAGTGTTTTCCATGCGGCGAGTGTGTTTTACCCGAGGATGACGCGCATGCCGTTGCTCGCTCCATGATCTCCGCAGATGCCCTGATCATCGGCCTCCAGGCTTCGCCTCAGGACATCCACATAGCAGTTGAGAGACTTTTTGAACGTTGCATGAGCGCCATGGCGTTCAAAACCCCGCAGGGCGATTTTCGCCCGTGGAGACAGGGCCGTTTTGCCATACTCGCATGCCACGAAGCATGCTGCGTCGCTGTCAATGAATCCAAATCGCCACAAGCGGATTCATCCTCTGTTGCCAAGGCTCTTGAAATCGGCGGCTTCAATCTCATCAAGGTAACCACTCAAGCCAAAACCGGACAGGCGCGGGATGATTTCTTTCCGGTAGAAAAAGCACGGTCTCTCGGTTGTTCCCTGTCCTGCATAATGATACCCAGGTAAATCCGTAATATTTTACGCCCTTCGACACCCGGACATCCAAACGGCTAAAAAAAAACAAGGCCCGCAATCTCGCTGATTGCGGGCCTTGATAATTTCTGGTGCCGAAGGCGAGACTCGAACTCGCATGGGCTTTCGCCCGCCACCCCCTCAAGATGGTGTGTCTACCAGTTCCACCACTTCGGCGTTAAGCGAAGAACTTTATACTGTTTTGACAAAAATCTGTCAACATGAAATTGGGTTGAAAACGCATTTACTTTGTTTTCATCCGGAGCTTCCGGATGGATACTAGTCTGCAGACGGACCAGACTCCTGCGCCGGGACGCTGGCTGCGGGAGCCGCTTCGGCAGGGCCACCCTGTTCCACGGCCGCCGGAGTCGTCATGCTGGCAGGCATGATGCTTTCGACACCCGGAATTTTGTAAAAATAGGCCAATACCAGGCTGGTCAGCATGAACACGACCGCTGCTCCGGTGGTGAGCTTGCCCATGAAACTGGCGCCACCGCGCGCTCCAAAGACCGTCTGGCTGCCGCCGCCACCGAAGGCCGCGCCGACCTCCGCACCTTTGCCACCCTGCAGCAGAACGATAGCGATGAGAGCTATACAAACCAGGACGTGTAAAACGATTAAAAGGGTCACCATCTTCATCAACTCCTGACGAGTAAGTTTTTCGGAAAGGCCGAACTTAGCACATAAACCGGCGAATGAAAAGCCCCTATGCCGGCTGGGTCTCACTTCTACAGGCGGGACCGATGCGCGAGGCTTTCATGAAGGAAAAACCGGCTCCGGCAAAAAATCGGGGAAAAGCGCTGAGCCATCTGTGCATTTCGCTCTGCCTCAGGAAGGCAGGAAACGGACAATGCGGATAAAATCCTCAGCCTTGAGACTGGCGCCACCAACCAGGGCACCGTCAATATCCTGTTGACTCAGGAGCCCGTCAACATTGTCAGGTTTGACGCTTCCCCCATACACAATGCGGATCCTGCAGGCAAGATCGGCGTCGTACAGCCTGGATAGCAAATCCCGGATAAAGGCATGCGCCTGCTGCGCCTGCGCAGCGCTGGCGGTTTTTCCCGTACCGATCGCCCAGACAGGCTCATACGCCACCACAACCCTTGCCATGGCGTCCCGAAGGAGGTTTTCCAGGCCACCGCGCAACTGCTTTTCAAGAACCTCGAAAGTGCGCCCCTGCTCGCGCTCCTCCAGGGTTTCACCGACACAGAATACCGCTGTCAGCCCCGCGTCGGCCACCGCCTTGAGTTTGCGATTGATAAAACCGTCCGTCTCGCCAAACAGTTGCCGCCGCTCCGAATGACCGACAATAACATAACGGCACCCGGCATCTTTGAGGAGCAGGGGGGAGACTTCCCCGGTATAGGCCCCTTGCATTTCCGGAAAACAGTTCTGGGCCGCTACAGCGATATTGCTATCGCCCAGAGCCGATGACACGGACGTCAGGACCGTAAAAACCGGCGCGACAACAATGTCGCGGTCGGTGACATCGGCCAGATTGGCCTCGAGGGCTTTCACCAGGGTAACAGCTTCCGCGGTCGTCTTGTGCAGCTTCCAGTTTCCGGCAATAAAGGGTCTGCGCATCTTCTCCCTCTGAACAATGTATGCCATGCTTCGGCGCCGGCCCGGCGCGAAACAAACGTTAAGTTTCTTTCACCCGAAAAAGCAGGATGGACGATTGCCATAAACGGGATTTTGAAAAAACCGGCCAGGCAGTGGCAGGCCGGTCACTTGTCGGTCAGGGCAACAATGCCCGGAAGCTCTTTCCCTTCAAGAAACTCCAGCGAAGCGCCGCCGCCCGTGGAAATATGCGTCATCCTGTCCGCCAGTCCGGATTTTTTGGCCGCCGCCGCCGAATCCCCGCCGCCGATGATGGAAACCGCCTTTGAATCGGCCAGAACCTGCGCCACGGCAAAGGTTCCTTTGGCAAAGGCGTCGAATTCGAATACCCCCATGGGGCCGTTCCATACCACGGTACCGGCTTTGCTCAACACCTCGCTGAACCGGGCGACGGTTTTCGGTCCGATATCCAGCCCCATCCAGCCGGCGGGGAAATCATCGTTGTCGCAGATTCTGCTTTCAGCATCGGCCTTGAACTCACTGGCAGCCACGTGATCTTCCGGTAAAAGCAGGGCAACCCCTTTGGTGGCGGCGCGCTGCATCAGCTCGGCGGCCATGCCGAGCCGTTCTTCTTCGATAAGGGAATGACCAAGATCATACCCCTTGGCCTTGAGGAAGGTATAAGCCATGCCGCCGCCAATTATCAGAACATCGACTTTTTCAAGAAGGCTTTCAATGGCCGGCAATTTATCGGACACCTTGGCGCCGCCGAGCACCGCCACCAGAGGACGAACCGGTTCGGCAATCGCCTGACCGAGATAGCGCAGTTCCTTTTCGATCAGGAAACCGGCTACCGCCGGCGATAAGATCCGCGCGACGCCTTCGGTGGAAGCATGGGCTCGGTGGGCGGTACCAAAGGCATCGTTGACATAAACGTCGGCGAGCGCCGCAAGCTGAGCGCTGAAAGCGGCATCGTTGTCGGTTTCCCCTTTATGGAAACGGACGTTTTCCAGCATCAACACCTCGCCTTCCGGCAGATCGGCGACCAGTTTTGCGACCTCGGCACCGACACAATCAGGTGCCATGCCTATCGTTTGACCGAGCAACTGGCCAAGGCGCTCCGCAGCCGGGGCCAGACTGAATTCGGGTTTCGGAGTTCCCTTGGGCCGTCCCAGATGAGAGGCGAGGATGAGCCGCCCTCCTTGTGCGATGATATGTTTGATCGTCGGCAAGGCCGCAACGATACGGGTGTCGTCGGTGATCCGCCCTTCCTTGTCGAGGGGCACATTGAAATCGACGCGGCAGAAAACGCGTTTGCCTTTGCAATCGATATCCCTGACTGTCATTTTATTGAGCATGATATCAACCCCCATCCATTGGTTATAAAAAGCTTTAAAATCAGCGAACAGCACCGCCAGTACGAAACAGCGCGTCCATAAAACTTTAGAACCTTGTCAGCAACTTGCAACATGCCGCACCAGATCGACGACCCGGTTGGAATACCCCCATTCGTTGTCGTACCAGGCGAGAACCTTGACCATGTTGCCACCGAGAACGTTGGTGGACATGGCATCGATCACCGAGGAGGCGGGGTTGCCGTTGAAATCGACGGAAACCAGCGGTTCCTCGCAATAACCCATGATGCCCTTCAGAGCACCTTCGGCGGCGGTCTGCAACGCATGGTTGACAGCCGCGATATCGGTAGGCTGCCGCGTTTCCGTCACCAGGGATATGAGGGACACGTTTGGCGTGGGAACCCGCACCGCAATGCCGTCCAGACGGCCGGCCAGTTCCGGCAACACCTTGGCGACAGCGCGCGCCGCACCGGTTGTCGTGGGAATCATGGAAAGCGCCGCGGCCCGCGCCCGACGCAGGTCCCTGGCGGGATAGTCGAGGATCTGCTGCCCATTGGTATAGGCATGCACGGTGGTCATCATGCCTTTGACAATGCCGAAACTCTCCATCAGAACCTTGGCCACCGGCGCCAGACAATTGGTGGTACAGGAAGCATTGGATATCACCCGGTGCAACGCCGGATCATATTTTCGATGGTTGATTCCCATGCACAAAGTGATGTCCTCACCAATGCCCGGCGCCGTTATGATTACACGCCCCGCCCCCGCATCGAGATGTTGCGCCGCCTTGGCGCGCTCGGTGAATTTGCCCGTCGCTTCCAGAACGATATCGATGCCCATTTCCCGCCACGGCAGCTCGGCGGGTTGCTGAATTTCACAGACCCTGACCAGGCGACCTCCCACCATCAGCCCGCTGTCGGTAGCCTGCACGGGAGGAGAGAAAATCCCGCGCACGGAGTCATATTTGAGCAAGTGGGCCAGCACTTGCGCGGAATTCAGGTCATTGATCGCCACGATTTCGACATCCGGTGCCGCCCAGGCGGCGCGAAAAATACTGCGCCCGATGCGACCGAAGCCGTTTATTGCTATTTTTACCGCCATTTCTCTGGTGCTCCCGAACTTGGAATAAGGCCCCGAACATCCCTCGAAGCCGAAAACAACACGCAAAACCGAGTATTTGAATAAACAATTCAGAAACCCAGTGTTGATATTTCTGCAAAAAGCGGCAGATTGGACGGCCAGGCAAAAAGTGCCAAATGAAGCGCCTGTAATTGCCAGGCAGTGAGACGTACTCAGGCACGTCGAAACAGTGAGGAAATTACAGCGACGCGGAAGTTGGCGGGTTTTAGCGACGCCATCAAAGTTAGCGATTGATAATAGCCAATAGCCCTTTGGCCGTCAACCGCTTTCCCATCCCCGAGCCAGCGGAATCTTGTACCGGAAAGCGCAATATGTTATTTAGTATCCATCCGGAGTTTCCGGATGGATACCAGCTTCATTCCTTGCCAAACAGAACACAAGCAGAAAGAAAACTCGCTTTTTCTCTACTTCCGCTTCGGCAACTCCAAAACGCCAACATGCAACTGCAGACTTCCATGAAACTGACGCCAGAATAGCGTCCGCAACGACAATACCGTCCTCGATTTTAATCGCCCGCCCCTGCCACCCGGGCAGAAAAGCCGGCACAAAGACATCCCCGGAATTTTAAAATCCCGTGGAAAGATCCTGCAAAATCAACTCGGTGACGGCTTGTTTTATCTTGCGAATGCGGTTATTTTCCGGTATATAAACGGCGCTCCGCCGTTGGGGAACAGGGAGGCATCGTGCAAATCTGTCTGCTGGCCAGCGGCAGCAAAGGCAACGCTATTTATGTCGAAACCGCCGAGAGCCGGTTGCTGATCGACGCAGGCCTTTCAGCCCGCGAAATCGGTAACCGGCTGAACGCTATTGGGAAAAGCCCCGAGCAGCTTGACGCGCTCCTTGTGACGCATGAACATGGCGACCACTGTCGGGGGCTCGGTCCTGTTTCCCGCCGCTGGAAACTGCCTGTACACATTCATCACGCAACACGCGAAGCGCTGCCCCATGCGGGAAAACTGACACAGACCATCGCATTCGACTCCGGCGACACTTTTTGCCTCAGGGACCTGATAGTCCATACCGTTCCCGTTACCCATGATGCCGCGGCTCCAACCGGCTTCATCCTGGAAACGTCATCAGGCAAAATCGGCATCGCAACCGACCTGGGACTCGCTACCCGACTGGTCATCGATCGTTTTCAGGGGTGCCGGGTACTGGTTCTCGAATCGAACCATGACGAAGATCTGCTGCGCGACGGTCCGTATCCGTGGCATTTAAAGCAGCGTATCCGCAGCCGGCACGGACATCTGTCCAATCGGGAGTCCGCCGAACTTTTGCGCAGCCTCGCCTGGCCGGGGCTGGAGGCGGTTTTGCTCGCGCATCTGAGTGAAGCCAACAACACCCCTCAACTGGCGGAAGACTGTGCGCGCAAGGCGCTAAATGATATAAAAGCTTTTTCAACGCAACTGTTCGTCGGCTGCCAGGACAGGCCGAGCATCTGTTTTGGCTGTTAGGGCAGTCGCAGCGCCGGTTCCGGCGGCGGATCGCATTTTTGCCGGCCCGCAATGAATTTTGTTTGAATTTTTGAAAGACGATGTCCCGGAAGTCGGCCGTGCGCATCGCTGCACCGGTGAGTCATGCACGACACCGTGGCGCACCAGATGCCGGGCGACCGTTACCGGTTCACCCTTGCCAAGGAGAGCATAATGGCCTGGAGAATAGAAGTCGGACTGAAAGAAGGCATCCGCGATGCACGCGGCGAACGCGTCAAGCGTGAGATCCGCGAACATCTTGGAATCGAACTGGATCAGGTAAAAACCATCGATGTCTACACCGTCGATGCCGATCTGTCCCGCAAGGAAATCGAAGCTGCCGCCCAAGGCCCCTTTTCCGACCCGGTGATCCAGCACTATGCCATCAACCAGCCTGTGGCCGAAGGTTTCGATGTGCTTGTCGAGGTCGGCTTCCGGCCCGGTGTCACCGACAACGTCGGCCGCACATCGCGGGAAGCCATCCAGTATCTTGTCGGGCGCCGGTTTACCGCCGATGAAGGAGTCTACACCTCCGTACAGTACCTTCTGTCGGGAAAAATCGATGAAGCAGATGCCGAACGCATCGCCGCCGGATTTCTCGGTAACGGTCTAATTCAGCGCTGGACAATCATTCCGGCGGCGAAATTCGACCGGAAAAACGGGGTGCCGGTAACGGTTCCCAAGGTGGTTTCCACCGCCGAACCCAAAGTGCTGGAGATCGACCTGAACGTCTCCGACGAGGAGTTGATGCGCATCAGCCGCGAAGGCGTGCTGGCTCTCAACCTGGAGGAAATGAAAGCCATCCAGGCGTTTGCCAACGATCCGCAAAATCAGGCCGATCGAAAAAAAATGGGACTGACTGCCTGTCTGACCGATGTGGAGCTTGAAGCCCTGGCCCAAACCTGGAGCGAGCACTGCAAGCACAAGATCTTCTCGGCCCGTATCGACTACGAAGATGGCGAAGGCAAATCCGAAACCATCGACTCCCTGTTCAAAACCTTTATCGTCGGCGCCACCCGTGACGTGCGGGCCGCCAAAGGCAAAAGAGACTTCTGCCTGTCGGTATTCAAGGACAACGCCGGAGTGATCCGTTTCAACGACGACTGGAGCCTGGTTTTCAAGGTCGAAACCCATAATAGCCCCAGCGCCCTCGATCCCTACGGCGGAGCGTTGACCGGCATTGTCGGCGTCAATCGCGACCCCTTCGGCACCGGCATGGGCGCCCGGCTTATCTTCAACACCGACGTCTTCTGCTTCGCCTCGCCTTTTTACAGCGAACCGCTTCCGCCGCGCCTGCTGCATCCGCGCCGCATTTTCGAAGGCGTCGTGGAAGGCGTCGAGCATGGCGGCAATAAAAGCGGCGTGCCAACGGTCAACGGATCCATCGTCTTCGATGACCGCTTCGCCGGCAAGCCGCTGGTCTACTGCGGCACCGCCGCCCTGATGCCGGCCGAAATCCACGGCAAGCCGGGACACGTCAAGCAGGCCTTGCCCGGAGACCGCATCATGATGGTTGGCGGACGCATCGGCAAGGACGGCATTCATGGCGCCACCTTCTCTTCGGAGGAGTTGCATGAGGGCTCTCCGGCCACCGCGGTGCAGATCGGCGATCCCATTACCCAGAAGCGCATGTTCGACTTTTTGATCATCGCCCGCGACCGCGGTCTGTACAATTCCATCACCGACAACGGCGCCGGTGGCCTTTCCTCTTCCGTCGGCGAAATGGCTGAAGATACCGGCGGCTTCGAGATGCACCTCGATCGGGCGCCGCTCAAATACTCCGGGCTGCAACCCTGGGAGATTCTCATCTCGGAAGCCCAGGAACGCATGACCGTCGCGGTCCCCCCCGACAAAACCGAGGCATTTATCGCCCTGGCCAGAGAAATGGACGTCGAAGCCACCGACCTTGGCAACTTCAACGACTCCGGTTACTACCACTGCCTGTATAACGGTAAAACCGTTACCTACCTGCCCATGGCGTTCCTCCATAGCGGTGTGCCCCAATTGCAACTGCAGGCCCGCTGGGAAAACCGCGACCATAAAGAACCGGAATTCGCCCAGCCCCTCGACGTGGAAGCAACCCTGCGGCACATGCTTGGACGCCTGAACATCTGCTCCAAGGAAAGTGTGGTACGGCGCTACGACCACGAAGTCCAGGCCGGCACCGTGCTCAAACCGCTGGTCGGTATCGCCAACGACGGTCCGGCCGATGCCGCCATGATCCGCCCTCTGCCCGACTCCTTCGAGGGGGTGGTGGTGGCCCATGGCATCACGCCGCGCTACAGCGACATCGATACCTACCACATGATGGCCTGCGCCATCGACGAAGGCCTGCGCAACTACGTGGCCGTCGGCGGCAATATCGAGCATGTCGCCGGTCTCGACAACTTCTGCTGGTGCGATCCCGTACAGAGTGACAAAACCCCGGACGGCACCTACAAGGCCGCCCAACTGGTGCGGGCCAACAAGGCCCTGTACGACTACTGCCTGGCTTTCGGCGTGCCGCTGATTTCCGGCAAGGACTCCATGAAAAACGACTACCAGATCGGCGACACCAAAATCTCCATTCCGCCGACGGTGCTCTTTTCGGTTATCGGCAAGGTCGATGACATCCGCAAAGGCGTGACCATGGATGCCAAACGCCCGGGCGACCTGGTCTATCTGCTCGGCGTCACCCGCAACGAGCTGGGCGGTTCGGAATATTACGATATGCTGGGCCACCTGGGCAAAAATGTCCCCACCGTCGATGCCAACGCCGCATTGCGGCGTTACCGCACCCTGAACCGCGCCCAGCAACAGAGCCTGCTGGCCAGCTGCCATGACCTTTCCGATGGCGGACTCGGCGTGGCACTGGCCGAAACGGCTTTCGCCGGCGGCTTCGGCATACAGGTCGATCTGCGCAAGGTCAAGTGCGAGGGCGTGCTGCGGGAGGATGCGGTACTGTTCTCCGAAACGGCCAGCCGCCTGCTGGTCACCATCAAGCCGGATCATAAGGCCGCCTTCGAAAAACTGTTCGCCGGCCAGGACCTCTCCCTGCTCGGTACCGTTACCGAGGGCAGGGAACTGCGCATCGTTGGCCTCGGCGGCGAGATTCTGGTGCGGGCCGATATAAATGATCTCAAAGAGGCGTGGCAGGCGCCGTTAAGGGAGATGTAAATCATGTCGAAACAAGTACGTGCTATCGTCATTGCCGGCAACGGCACCAACTGCGAACGGGAAACGGCCCATGCCTGCCGCCTGGGCGGTGCCGATGTGGTCGATATCGTTCACATCTCCGAACTGCTGAGCGGCCGGGCCCTGCTGCAGGACTACCATTTCCTCAACCTGGCCGGCGGATTTCTCGACGGCGACGACCTCGGCAGCGCCAAGGCCGGCGCCAACCGCCTGCTGCATGCGCCGATCAAGGGCAGCACCGAGCATCTGAGTGAACACCTGCGCAAATTCATCGCCGACGGCAAACTCATCATGGGAGTCTGTAATGGCTTTCAGCTGATGGTCAAGATGGGGCTGCTCCCCGCCTTCGGCGGCGACTTTACCCAGACCGCGACCCTGACCTTCAACGACAACGGCCGTTTCGAAGACCGCTGGGTCTACCTGAAGGCCGATCCCGCATCCCCCTGCGTCTTCACCCGGGGGCTGGACGGCATTACCCTGCCGGTGCGTCATGGCGAAGGCAAACTCGTGGTTGACAGCGAAGCAAACCTGAAAAAGATCGAGGAAAAACATCTGGGCGTGCTCAAATATTGTCTGCCGGATTACAGCGCGACGACCATGGACTACCCGCTCAACCCCAACGGGTCGACAGCGGCAATCGCCGGGCTTTGCGATGAAACGGGGCGTCTGTTCGGTCTGATGCCGCACCCCGAGGCCTATGTGCACCGCACCCATCACCCCCGCTGGACCCGCGAAACGGATCTGCCGGAGGATGGGATGGGATTGTGGCTGTACAAAAACGCCGTTCGGTTCATTCGCGACGAACTGCTTTGACCCGCACGCAGAGCCCATTCGCAAAGACCGAATGGGCTCTTTACCGACTTGCGGACACCACGCAGATGCCGCGTCAGCAGCGAGACACAACCTGCCTTGAGCGTGGTATAGTGAACATTTCGGGCCGTGATGCCATTCAGCGCAGCGGCCATACGGCATAAAACGGGGAGCGTTTCTGACTCATGTTTGACAAATACGAAGATGAATGCGGCGTTTTCGGGATCTTCAATCACCCCGAAGCCGCCAACATGACTTATCTCGGGCTTTACGCCCTGCAGCATCGCGGCCAGGAAAGCTGCGGCATATCGACGGCTGACGGCACGCGCCTGCGAACCCATCTCGGCAGCGGCCTGGTGGCGGACGTCTTCAAAGACGACGAAATTTTCAATAAACTTCCCGGCAAGGCCTCCATCGGTCATGTCCGCTACTCGACGGCGGGTGGCGACAGCATCCGCAACTGCCAGCCCATCGCCGTGGATTACGCCCGCGGCAGCGTGGCGGTGGCTCATAACGGCAATCTGGTCAACGCCCAGGAAATCCGCAACGAACTGGAGGAAAAAGGCTCCATCTTCTCCACCACCGCCGACACCGAGGTTATCATTCACCTGCTGGCGAGGTCCCAGAGCGATGCCCTGCCCGACCGTATTTCCGAAGCCCTGCGCCGGGTTCGGGGCGCCTACAGCCTGGTGTTTCTCACCGAAACACGCATGGTAGCGGTCCGCGACCCCCATGGATTCCGGCCCCTGGTGCTTGGCGAAGTGGACGGAGCCTATGTCGTGGCCTCCGAGACCTGTGCTCTGGATCTTATCGAAGCCAGGTTGCTGCGCGAAATCGAGCCCGGAGAAATGGTCGTGTTCGACAAGAACGGCATGACCTCCTATCATCCCTTCGAGGAACGCACCCCTTCGCCCTGCATCTTTGAATTCGTCTACTTCGCGCGCCCCGACAGCACCGTCTTCGGCCAGCAGGTCTACCGGGTGCGCAAAGGGTTCGGCCATCAGCTGGCGCGCGAGCATCAGGTCGACGCCGACATCGTCATCCCCATACCCGACTCCGGCGTTCCGGCGGCTATCGGGTATGCGGAGGAATCGGGCATTCCCTTTGAAATGGGGTTGATCCGCAACCATTACGTAGGCCGCACCTTCATCGAACCCCAGCAATCCATCCGCCATTTCGGCGTCAAGATCAAACTCAACGCCATCCGCGAGGTCCTGGAAGGCAAAAGGGTCGTGGTGATCGACGATTCGGTGGTACGCGGCACCACCTCCCGGAAAATCATCAAAATGCTCCGCCATGCCGGTGCCAAAGAGATCCACATGCGCGTTTCGTCACCGCCGACGGCCTATCCATGTTTTTACGGCATCGACACGCCGACCCGCAAGGAGCTGATCGCTTCCTCCCATACGACCGAGGAAATCTGCAAATACATTACGGCCGATTCTCTGGGCTACCTTTCCCTGCAGGGAATGCTGGAAATCGCCGGTGCCCCCAGGGGCGCCAACGGCTACTTTTGCGAGGCCTGCTTCAGCGGCAACTATCCGGTAAAATTCCCCCGGCTGAAATCGGACGACCAGCTCGGGCTGTTTTGATGGCCCCGTTGCAGCGCATTGAATATCACGACAGGAGATAAAGTTTTGACCAGCGATCGCGCAGAACTTAAGGAAATCATCCGCAAGCTATCCTACGAAGAACGGGAAGTCACCCTGGCTTCCGGCCGCAAAAGCAATTTCTATTTCGACGGCAAGCAGACCACCCTGCATCCCCGGGGAGCCATGCTGGTCGGCAAGGCCGTACTCGAAGAACTGGCACACTTTCCCGCCCCCATCGAGGGCGTCGGCGGGCTGACCCTGGGCGCCGATCCCATCGCCACCGCCGCCGCGCTGGTCAGCTCCATGGGCGACACGCCGATCCCGGCCTTTATCATCCGCAAGGAACCCAAGGGCCATGGCACCGGTCAATGGCTTGAAGGCCGCAAAAACCTGCGTCCCGGCGCCCGGGTGGTCATTGTGGAAGACGTTCTGACCACCGGCGGATCGGCGCTCAAAGCCGTCGAACGCGCCCGCCAGGAGGGGCTCGAAGTCCTCGGTATCATCACTTTGGTGGATCGTCAGGAAGGTGGCCGTGAAATCGTGGAAGCGGCCGGCTTGCAATTGTGCTCCATTTTCACCAAAAGCCAGATCGTGGCCGACTGACTTTTTGCCATAGATTTTCCTACTCATGAAGAAACAAAAAAGGGAGCCTGACAGGCTCCCTTTTTTGTTTCTTCATCGTAAATCTCCCTACTCCACGGTCTTGTTGCTCTTGCGCTCAACAATTTTTAAAAAAATCGGAAATTTCATTGACAATAGTTTTC
>NZ_JBFWJQ010000035.1:0-22324 GCF_050253115.1 Syntrophotalea sp. | reverse complement strand
GTAAGTGCTGCCGATGCCAAGGATGGCCAGCAGCAGGGCTGTCAGGCTCACCATTATCCAGGCGATTTTATTGCCGGCCTCGAAAGTGCCGGTGGTGCTGTCCAGCAGCGCCAGCAGGGCAAGGATCACTCCCAGTCCGGCAGGGCCGGCGTTGAGCAAAGCAAGAATTGTCCACAAAACGAGGATGGCGACAAAAAGCAATATTTTTTTTACGGACTTATTCATTGGTGTCCTCTCTTGCGAAAAAATCCTGATTCGTTGTTCGAACCCCGGGATGTATCCATGCGGCATGTCCGCATTCTGGGTGCCGGTTCTCAACAGCTCGCTTGTCTGTTGATGCGCCGGGTGAGGTCCGCAGTGCCGCTGTTGTCGTATTTTGGGGATTGTGGACGGCCAAAAAGGAAAGGGCGGCCGATTGGCCGCCCTTTGTGATTATGATTACTTGCCCCAGGCTTTAAGTCGTTCTTTGGCGACCGCGGCCTCGTCGGACAAGGGGAAACCCTTGGTCAGTTTTTCCAGAATGGTACGGGCGCTCTGGCGATCTCCAAGCTGGTCGAAGGTCAACCCCTGTTTCAGGTAGGCGGAGGCCGCCTTGGGGTGATCTCCGTATTTGCGAATCACCTCCTCGAATTGCAGGATGGCTTTTTCATATTCTTTTTCTCCGAGGTACGACTCCCCTATCCAGTAGGCGGCGTTAGGTGCCAGGGAGTGCCCCGGGCTTTTCTGCAGGAACTCTTCCAGCTGCTTGCGGCCCGCGGCGTATTGTTTCTGCTTGCGAATCGTATCGACGCCCTGCAGGTACAGAGATTCGGGCTGGTTGGCCGCTGGCGGACTCATGGTAACGGCGGAAGGTTGCCCGGCCGGAACGCTTCCCCGGTTTTCAAGGGCGCTGATGCGCAGGCCCAGATCGTCACGAACCAGGGCCAGTTCGTCCTTGAGTTCGTTGCGTTGCTGCTCGATGTCGCCGAAACGGCCATTCATACTCTGCAGCTCGAGGCGCAGGTTGTCCAGGTCGGCACGGGTTGTGGCCTGTTGCTGGGTCAAATCGTCGAGTCGCTGTCTGGTTTGTCCCACGCGGTCGGTCTGCTGGGCGGCAAGTTCGCGCTCGGTGGTGGCCAGGCGGCGCTTCATTTCTTCCAGGTCGCGGCTCATGGCCAGTTCGGTCTGGGAGGGAATACATCCGGCCAGAAGCGCAAGAAGGGCTGCATACAAAACGGCTGACGTGATGCTTTTCATGACGAAAGAGCCTCGTTTTGGCGGACGGCGGACCGGCAATCCCGGTCCGCCGTGATTGTTGGATCCCTGGCGTATTACTGTGCGATCTTGAATTCGGCGCGCCGGTTTTTGGCGTAGGCGGCTTCGTTCTGGGCCGGATCGAGCGGCATTTCCTCACCGTAGGAGATGACGCTCAGGCGGTCTGTGGCGACGCCCAGGGTTTCCAGGTACTTCTGGGCGGTGCGGGCGCGACGCTCGCCAAGGGCCAGGTTGTACTCATCCGAGCCGCGCTCGTCGCAGTAGCCTTCGATGCGTACTTTTTCCGCAGGGTTGGCTTTGAGATATTCCGCGTTGTTGACCAGAATGGCCTGGGCTTCGGCGCTCAGGTCGTAACGGTCAAAGTTGAAGTAGATGCGTTCCAGGGATGGAACGGCTTGAGGCATCGACATGGCGCTTCCTTCGCCAATCGTGCTTTCGCCAATACCCGTCTCGCCAGCGCCCATCTCTTCAACACCCTGTGCCGTCTGCTGTGTTCCTGCCTGGTCTGCTCCTGCGCCCGCGGCCGTGGTGGCGGCCGGTTTCTTGGCGCAGCCTGTCGCCAGCATGGCAGCAAAGACCATCATCAACAACACCTGCATGGAAATCCGAATACCTCCGCGTTTCATGGTTTTGCTCCTTTTACATGGTTGACTAAAAAAGGGGTTGAAGAAAAAACACACTTCGGGAACATCCCGAAGGTTTGAAAACCGGAATGATGAAAATCATGTCGCGATCAGGAAACGTTGCCCATTATACATGAAGTAACCTGCAAAAAAATAGGGGGAATAAAAACACCTCAACGCTGCCGTGACCATGCCGGATGCTGACATTGGCCGCCACTGGATATGCGACGGATACCTGAGCCGTCAGCCCGCATGACGTAAATGCCTTTGCCGCCAGCCTGATCCGAAGAGTATACCAGAAAACGGCCGTCGGGGCTCCAGCGCGGATGTTCCTTGTTGCCGGCGCCGAAGGTCAGCCGCCGCTCATCCGTGCCGTCGGGGCGGATGCTGTAGATATCGAAGTTGCCGCCTTCCAGTCGGGTAAAGGCGATGCGCTCTCCATCGGGGCTCCAGGCAGGGGTGGCGTTGTACTTGCCGCTGCCGGTAAGTCGCCGGATCTGGCCGCTGAGCACATCCATGATGAAGATGTGCGGATTCCCCTGGCGGTCGGAGACAAACGCGAGACGGTCTCCGGCAGGACTCCAGCTCGGATCCACATCGATTCCCCAGTGATTGGTGAGCCGCCGCCGCTGGCTGCCGTCGGTTCCGAGCAGGGTCAGTTCGGGGTTGCCGGATGCCGACTGGGTGAGGGCGAGTTCCCGCCCGTCCGGGCGGAAACGGGCGGAAACGTTCAGGCCGTTCCGGGAGGAAAGGGCCGCTTCCTGGCCGGTACTGAGAATTTTCCGGAAAAGGTCCGGGTTGCCGCGGCGATAGGAGGTGAAGACGATCTCTCTGCCGCTTGGGGAGAAGTCGGGGTTGAGGACGATGGAACGGTGGTCCGTCAGGCGCAGGACGTTGGCGCCGTCGGTGTCCATCAGATAAAGCTCCTTGTGGCCGGTGCGGTTGTCGATGTAGGCGATGCGCGAGCTGAAAGGGCCTTCCTTGCCCGTGACGTTGAGCAGGATCTGGTCGGCAAACTTGTGCGCCATCAGACGCAGATCGTTACGGGTGCCGACGTAGCTGCGGCCGGTGAGCAGGCGCCGGTGAACGACGTCGTAAAGCCGGAACTCGACCCGGATGCGGTCGCCCTGGGCGTGGTACCCGCCTTTGACCAGAATCTCGGCGCCCAGCAACGCCCACTGGCTGAAATCGACCTGGGTGCTGGTCAGGCCGGGCCGCCGGGCGTCATCGAGGAAGGCCGCCGGGTCAAGCTGCCGGAACAGGCCCGCCATGTCCAGGTCGACGGCCAGAACCTTGTGCAGCTCTTTGGCGATGCCGGGCTGCGCCGGTCCGGCAAGGGGCAGCAGTTCGGCGTTGGCCACGTTGATGGTTTGCTGGCCGGGAGCACGGATCTCCACCTGCGCCACGACGGTGGTCGCTGTCAGGCAGGCAAAAAGGAACAACAGGGTCACGAGACGGCACATAGTTTTAATCCATCAGGTCCTTGAGGTTGAAGACGACGTCGAGCTGTATCTGCCTCTGGGGTTGAAACGGCAGGGTTTTGGCTTTCAGTATGGCCCTTTTGACCGAATCGTCAAAGGTGGCGTCGCCGGAGGAGTCGATAAAATGATAACTGATCAGGCTGCCGTCGGCACTGAAAGCCAGTCGTACCGTGGCCGAAAGGTCGCGGCGGGTGATCTGATACTTGGACAGGCTCCAGTTGTCTTTCAGGTAGGCCTGCAGCCAGGTCTGCTGGTCCACACCGGCTTCGGTGCCGGTGCCGTCGGGCATGCCGAGGGGGGCGCCGGAACCGTAACCGGAACCGGAACCGCCGGTCGCCGACCCGGCACCGCCTCCGGAAAGGGCCGCGATTCTGTTCTTGAGTGCGGCCAGCTCCTGCTGGCGCTGTTGTCTTTCACGCATCGCGGCCAGCTTGTCCTGGACGCTGTTATAATCGCCTGTTGCCGGGGCGGCAGAGGCCGCCGGTCTGGTTGCCGGCGCTGCCGGCTTGGCGCCTGGCGATGAAACGGTGGCTTTGCTGGCGGCCTTGTCGGTGGAAGCAGCCGGTCGTGGTTCCGGAGACGATGGTTCCGACGGCGCGTCAGCAGCCTTGGGGGCGTCCGGTTGCGGGGGCGCGGGCGCCAGGGCGGAATCTCCCTTGGGCGCGGGGCCTCCATCCGGCCTCCCGGCTTGAGGGTTGAGAACCGGCATTTTTGTCAGGTCGACAAAATAGACCGGCCGCTGTTCGACGGGCGCCGGGCCGGATAAAAACCCGGAAAAAAGCAACAATGCCGCCGCATGCAGAACCAGTGAGCAGGTCAGGGACAGGGCCAGGGGGCGCAGCCCCGGTTCGTTGTGCGGCGCAAACGGTGGTATCGACACGGTATTATGAGCCTTTGCTGCGGGCAAATTGAAAAGAATGCAGTAACGTCATTTTTCGGGATCCGGTGGCATGGAGACCATGCCCAGCTTTTCGATGCCGGCCCCCTTGATGGCGGCCATGACCTGAACCACCTTGCCGTAGGGAACATCGCGGTCCGCCTGCAAAAAGACCTCCTTTTCCTGTCGGGACTGCAGAATCTCAAGCAGAACCGGCACCAGTTTTTCGGGGCCGGGGATGCTCTGCTTGCCGATGGAAATGGCGCCGTTTTGTTCGACGGTGACAATCAGGGGTTCCTTGCCCGCCTGCAGTCCGGGGGCATCGGACACTTCGGGCAGGTTGACCTCCACCCCCTGTTCAAGCATTGGCGCCGTGACCATGAAAATGATCAGCAGCACCAGCATGACGTCGACCAGGGGCGTGACGTTGATCGCCGACAAAGTGGATCGCGATGTTCCGTTGCGCTGGCCTACCTCCATGTCAGCTCCTCCGCGCCATGCGCCCGACGATATTGAGGAACTCCTGGCTGAAACTGTCCATATCGCCGGTAAGGACATTGACCTTGCTGATGAAGTGGTTGTAGGCGACCACCGCGGGGATGGCGGCCACCAGACCGATGGCGGTGGCGACCAAGGCTTCGGAGATCCCCGGCGCAACGACGGCCAGAGAGGCGCTGCCGGTCTTGCCGATTTCATGGAAGGAATCCATGATGCCCCACACGGTGCCGAACAGGCCGATAAATGGTGCGGTCGAACCGGTGGTGGCAAGGAACGGCAGGTAGCGTTCGAGCCGCTGGGTTTCCTGAGTGGTGGCGCGACGCAGGGCACGGGCAACGTTTTCCGCATGCCCCATGTCGGCGCTGAAGGCCGCCGGCTCTTCAGCCCCGGCGTCACGCTGGTTGCGCATCAGCTCCTGATAACCGTCGCGGAACAACGCCGCCGTTGGCGCATTGGGAAAATCTCCGAGGTTTTTGTTGATGGCGTCAAGCCGGCGTTTATTCCAGAAAAAATGCTGAAACTGCTGGGAATCGCTGATGGCGCGGTAGATTACCCGGAATTTTAAAAAGATGATCGCCCAGGAAAGCAGGGAAAAGCCGATGAGAATCAGCAGGACCAGTTTGACCACCAGTCCGGTTGCGGAAATCAGTTCCAAGGTACTACCTCCATACGTGGGTAAAGATACATCTCAAGGGTGTTTTTCTGGGGTTTTTGCACAAAGCGGTTAGATTATCATCGAACCGCCCATCCAAGTCAACGAGCATCACCGCAGGCTTCGGCGAGCCATGCCACAAAAAGATAACACCTCTGAATATATGAAGAAATACCAAGCAAGGAGAGTGCCATGCCCGCAATGGCGAGGATTGAAACGGGCCGTTGCGAAAATCTGTCGCTTCCCGGCAACGGCGGCTTGATGAACGTGCCCGGATTTACCCGAGCGGCTGCGGTGATGCCGGGATTCAGCCCTCTTCGCAGCGAGGCGGAAATTCGACCATGGCGTAGGCTGAATGATTGTGGATTGATTCGAAGTTTTCGCACTCCACCCGGAACCAGGTGATCTCCGGCGTCGCCTTGAGCCTGAGTGTCACGGCCCGCACGATATCCTCGACGAACATGGGGTTGTCATAGGCCTGCTCGGTGACGGCCTTCTCGTCTTCCCGCTTGAGCAACGCGTAGACCGGCGCGCTGCCGCATTCCTCGACCCAGCTGATGAGATCCTCGATCCAGATGAACTTGTTCATGCGCACCTCCACCCTGACGGAGCTGCGCTGATTGTGGGCGCCACGCGCGCTGATCTCCTTGGAGCAGGGGCACAGGGCAGTGAGGGGAACTTCCACCGCGAGTACGAAATCCTTGGTCTCGGCCAGGGTGCCGCGCAGGCAGCAGCGATATTCCATGAGGCTGAGGGCTTTGGATACTGGCGCCTGCTTCTCGATGAAATAGGGGAAATCCATTTCGATATGGGCGCAGGAGGCATTCAGCCGGTCTTTCATTGCTTGCAAAAGCTCCCCCATGTTGCGCATGGTGATTTCGCCGCGATACCGGTTGAGGATCTCCACGAATCGGCTCATGTGCGTCCCCTTGAAGTGATGGGGCAAGTCGACGTACATGTTGATGCGTGCCACCGTGTGCTGCTGATCCCTGTTTTTGTCCATGACCACGATGGGGTAGTGGATGTCCTTGACCCCGACCTTGTCGATGGCGACGTTGCGCGTATCGCGCTCCATCTGCATGTCGCGCATACGGTTCATCGCCGCACCTCCCGAACATAGGCGGCCGGATCGGGGATGCCGGCTTCAGCAAACCCTTTGAGCCGCAACTGGCAGGAATCGCACAGGCCACAGGCCAGGCCTTCGGGGCTGGGGTCGTAACAGGAGTGGGTCAGGGCGTAATCGACACCCAGGTCGAGTCCGCGGCGGATGATCTGTGCCTTGGTCAGGTGCAGCAGCGGCGCATGGACGCGGTATTTCCCCTGGCCTTCGACACCTGCCCTGGTGGCGAGATTCGCCAGTTGTTCGAAAGCGCGGACGAATTCCGGCCGGCAATCAGGATAGCCGGAGTAGTCGAGGGCGTTGACGCCGATGAAAATATCAAAGGAACCGAGCACTTCGGCCCAGCCCAGGGCGAAGGAAAGGAAAATGGTATTACGCGCCGGCACGTAGGTTACCGGGATGGCGTCGTCGATGGCGCGCCCCTTGGGGACTTCCTGGTCAGAGGTCAGGGCGCTGCCGCCGATGCGGCGCAGGTCGAAATCGATCACCATATGGTCAACGGCGCCGACCCTGGGTGCGTAGAGCCGCGCTTTTTCCAGTTCCACGGTGTGGCGCTGGCCGTAGTGGAAGCTCAGGGCGTAGGGGGAGAACCCGGCGGCCCGCGCCTCGGCCAGGCAGGTGGTGGAGTCGAGACCGCCACTGTACAATACGACAGCTTTTTTATTCATCAAAAGTATCCCTTGTTTTGAAAAACAGACCGGGCTTCGTGGCCGGATGTCAGTTTATTTCGTAAAATTGGCCGGTGCCCAGACGGTGCACCTTCATCAGGTTGGTCGAGCCGAAGGCGGCTACCGGGCTGCCCATGGTGATAATGACAATGTCGCTTTTTTTAAGGGCGCCATCTTTTAAAACCGCTTCCTCCACCGAGTGGATCTGGGATTCCGTATCGCCGGTGAAGTCGACAAGGATCGAGCGGACCCCGGAATACAGGGACAGGCGCCGCCGCACTTCAGCCGAGGGGGTCACGGCGTAAATAGGGATCCGCGGGCGGAAGCGGGATACCGTGGCGGCCGTCGAGCCGCTCTGGGTGAAGGCCAGAATGGCGGCGGCCCCGACATGCAGGGCGGTGCGGCAGGCGGCTTCGCCGATGGCGTCAGAGAGCTTTCTCGGGCCCTCCTGGAGAGGGGGGAAATTGTTGAACAGCCGCTGCTGCGACAGGGGATCTCGCTCAACGCTGTTAGCCACCCGCACCATCATTTCCACGGCCTGGACGGGGTACCGGCCGGCGGCGGTTTCGCCCGACAGCATGACAGCGTCGGTGCCGTCCAGGATGGCGTTGGCCACATCGGAGGTTTCGGCCCGCGTTGGACGGGGATTATGAACCATGCTCTCAAGCATCTGGGTCGCGGTGATGACGGGTTTGCCGGCATCGTGACAGCGGCAGATGATGCGTTTCTGGATCAGGGGCACCTGCTCCGGACTGATTTCCACCCCCAGATCGCCTCGCGCCACCATGATGGCGTCGGCTTCCTGCAGGATCTCTTCGAAATCTTCGACCGCCTGGGGTTTCTCGATCTTGGCGACAACCGGCATCGCGCTGTTATGTTCCTGCAGCAGACTTTTGAGCTGACGCAGATCGGCGGCATTGCGCACGAAGGACAGAGCGAGAAAATCGAAACCCTGGTCCAGCGCGAACAGTATATCGTCACGATCCTTGTCGGTCAGGGCCGGCACCGACAGGCCGGCGCCGGGGATGTTGACGCCCTTGCGATCTTTCAGGATTCCGCCTGTCAGCACGCGACAGCGCACCTCGCCGGCGTTTGTTTCAAGCACTTGCAGTTCCAGCAGGCCGTCATCGAGCAGGATCCGGGCGCCTGGCATGACATCCTCGGCCAAATGAGAATAGAGGACCGGAATATGTTGCGCATCGCCCTCGATATCACGGGCAGTCAGCACGGTGGTGGCATTTTTTTCAAGGGTCACCGCTCCGTTCCGCATGCGCCCGGTGCGGATTTTCGGGCCTTGCAGGTCACCCAGAATCGCCACCGGTGTCTGGTGAAATTCGGCCAGCTCGCGAATAGACCGCACGATATGTGCTTTGTGCTCCTGCTCGCCGTGCGAGAAGTTAAGGCGGAAAACATCCGCCCCGGCAAGCATCAGCTGCTCGATGTCCGCGCGTGTGTCGCAGGAAGGTCCGATGGTGGCGATGATTTTGGTATGGCGGAACATGCGCCTGGTCCCCTGTTTCGTTCCAGTGTGGCAGGGTTGCGAAACGAAAGGACCCTGACCGGTGCAGCCAGGGTCCCGAAAAGCGCCTTTTTAGTGATGGTAGCGCCCGAGACGTTCCGTATGGGCCCGGCTGGGGCCTTTGTGGCAGCGGAAACAGGGCTCCCCCTCGACTTTCTGGATTTGTATGGGGGGTATGTCGGGGGGCAGTACCGAGGCTTCCTTCTGCCAGGGTTCGCGTCCCGATTCGCTTGCCAGGGTGACGGCAGTGGCTCTTACCTCCCAGTTGGCATTGATCGGAACACTGTGGCACTGATCGCAGCCACCGGGTGGCGGGATGGCTTTCCATGCGCCCAGCATGGCGCAACCACAGACAACAGCGGCGGGCAGCAGCATCCAGAGCCATTTATTCATGCAGGCAACCGTCCTCTCTCTCGGGGCTTTTGGCGTGCTGCAACTATAGCATAGGCATCGGGTAAGGCCAATCCGAAATAACTGCGAAGGTCGCCCTTCGCGGAGCATGCCGTTGCCGGTTGCCGTGCATTTTACGGTGGGAGGACCTGACAAAACGTAACAACATGCTATTATGTTGCTCATTGCCAAAGGACGATTTGCGTTAAAGATGGATGGAAATCCGTAGCCTTGAAGCTCCTGCGCCAAATAGTGGCAAAAAGATCCACAATAAACTTCGGTGGTACGTTTTTGAATGGGTGGCGCGGTTTTGAAACGGCTCCGCAGGCATGAAAAAGGTGTTTTGGGCCGCTTTGTTCGGTATCTGCCATGGCGCAAGGACATGGCATTGAAATTGCGTTATGCTAAAACGGTGGTTTATTGAAGATTTAAAGTCCTTCGAATTTTGGGTGTCTGATTTTACATGATGATTTAGTTATATGAAATTCCAGTTCTTATGTGAGGTCGTTGTCCTGAAAAACCGTTTCAAAAAGAATGCAACCTGATTTTATCTTGAGATGTCTGGATGTCGTCCGCGACCAGATCGGGGCCCGCAGGTTCTGATTCGCTGCGCTTTGGGCAGAAGCGTATGGCTGCCGCCGATATGTCCCGCTGCATCGGGAGGTTGGCAAGCCGGGAGAGCGAACAGTTCCGCGGGTGTTTCCCGCGTGGCGGTATGTACGGCGGAAAGCCGTCGTGCATCTATCGCTGTAAACGAATTTCCGCGGACATTTTCGCACGACCCGAGTAGGGAAACAATAACGAGGCTAGAAATTTTCAAGGAGGAGTAAAAAATGACACCTGCGCTTCTGGTAATGATCAGCATGATGTGGATTCCCTTGGGGATGCTTTTTCTGGGACAGGGCGATGCCAAATCAAGCGGCTTTACAACCGGCCTGGTTGGCATCCTGACAATTATTGGCGGCTTTTTTCAGGCGGCTCAGGGTGATCTGCTGACCGCGGCGGCGCTGCTCGTGTTCGGCCTTCTGTATCTGCAGGTTGCCCATGCCCTGCTTACCGGCGTAACCGACATGCGCACCGTCGGTTGGGGAGCCGTCACGGTCGGCATCGTTTGCCTGATTACGGCCCTCATTGTCGGCTCGGGCTATCTGTTCTTCATGTTCATTACCTTCGTCATACTCTGCCTGGCTGTTTTCCTCAACTGCTACGGCAAGCTTTCCGGCAAGATTGTCGGCTACATGCTGATCGTTCTGGCGCTGATTTGTTTGATTTATCCGGCCTATGCCCTGATGGGCCATTACAGCCTGCCCTTCTGATTTTCGTTTTTACCAAACACAAAGAGCCGGAAGCGTTTTGCTTCCGGCTCTTTGTGTTTGGTGCGATAAAAGGTGGGCTTTGCAGGTGGCCTTACAGCCGGATAATGCTCGATCCCCAGGTGAAGCCGGCGCCGAAGGTCACCAGGCCAACCAGGTCGCCCTGTTTGAGTTGTCCGTTGCGGCGGGCTTCATCCAGGGCGATGGGGATGGAGGCGGCCGAGGTGTTGCCGTAGCGGTCGACGTTGATGTAAGTCTGTGCCTCGGTCAGGTTGAGTCGTTTGCCGAGGGCTTCAATGATGCGCAGATTGGCCTGATGAGAGATGACCAGGTCCAGTTCCTCGATGCTGAGGCCGGCACGTTTCAGGGCCTTTTTCATGGTTCGGGTCATACACAGCACGGCATGCCGGAAGACTTCGCGGCCTTCCATGCGCATCGTATGAAGTTTCTCCTGCACATTTTCGATGGTGGGAGGATTCAGGGAGCCGCACCCCGGGTTGTAAAGCAGACCGCTGAAGTTGCCGTCGGCACCGATATCGGTGGCAAGAATGCCGCGTTGTTCCCGTGCCGGTCCCAGCACCACGGCGCCGGCACCGTCGCCGAACAGAACGCAGGTGTTGCGGTCTTCCCAGTTCACCATTGATGTGAGAACTTCCCCGCCAATCACCAGAATATGTTTGTGAACGCCGGACTGGATCAGGCTCTGGGCAAGTTGCAGGCCGTACACAAAACCGGAACAGGCAGCGCTGAGGTCAAAGGCAGCGGCGTTACCGGCACCGAGAAGGGTCTGCACAAAGCAGGCGGTGGCGGGAAATTTCATGTCACCGGTGACGGTGCCGAGGATGATGAGATCCACATCCTTGGCGGCAAGCCCGGCGTCCTCCAGGGCTTTTCTGCCGGCTTCCGCGGCCAGGCTTGAAAGGGGCGTGCCCGGTTCGACGATATGGCGGGTGCGGATGCCGGAGCGTTCGACAATCCAGGCATCGGTGGTATCGACCATTTTTTCGAGGTCGGCATTGGTCAGAATCTTTTCGGGGATGGCGCGGCCGGTACCGAGGATCATGGCGCGCTTGCTGTTGTCCATACGGGTCCCTCCTGATTGGATCGTTTCCGCCGGGAAACGGTTGCTTGCCTTGCCGGCCTCGATCTTCGGGGCTGACTGCTGCTGAGATTGATGCCGGCCAATGCTTTGAGGCTCAATCAACGCCTGGCATCGGCATGCGGCGGCCGGGCGTCATGTCGGGCCGCTCCTCTGTCTTTTTTCGCAAAGAAAGTGCCATCGATAAACAATCCGGCACAAAATAGCATGTTTGCCAGTGCTGCTCAAGGTATACAAGAAGGTCGGCGGCCGGGGTCCGGCTGCCGGTTGCCAGGAATCATCCATCTTTTCCGGGTTGGCCGGACAAGTTCAAGGACCGCATAATCCCGGCATCCACCGAGCGCAGGTGCAAGTCGTGCTGCGGGAAGGGGATTTCGACCCCTTCCTCTCGAAAGCGCCGGTCAATATACAGCAGAAGATCGTTCCTGATAGTCAGGCGGTCGTTGACGGAGGTGGCCCAAACGCGCAGTTCAAAGTCCAGGGAGCTGGCGCCGAAGGCCGTAAAGATGGCAGAGGGCGGAGGTGAATCAAGCACCTTGGGGTGAACCTGTGCCGCGTCGTAAAGAATGCCAAGCACTTTTTCGAGTGGACTGCCGTATGCGACTCCGACCGGCACCACGATGCGGCTCTGTTCGCTGGACAGGGTCCAGTTGGTGACCTTTTCCGAGACCAGAAGGGAGTTGGGTACGATGACTTCCGACAGGTCGAAGGTTTCAACGGTGGTGGAGCGCAGTCCGATTTTGCGTACCGTGCCCCATTCTCCGTCCAGAACGATCATGTCGCCAATCTTGATCGGCCGCTCGAACAAAAGAATCAGGCCGCTGATGAAATTGTTGACGATGTTCTGCAGACCGAAACCGATGCCGATGCCGAGTGCGCCGGCGAGCACCGCGAAGCTCTTCAGGTCGATCCCGGCGAGGCCCAGGGCCATGAAGATGCCGAAGGCGAGAATGGCATAGTTCAACAGTTTGTTGATGGAATCGCGCACGCCGCGATCCACCTGTCTGCGAGGGAACACCTCCTCTTCGAGAAGGCTGCGCAGCAGCCAGGAAATGAAGATGGCGACATACAGGGCACTCAGGCCGACCAGCAGCATTTTGACGGAAACCGTTTTGTCCCCCAGCACGACTCCTGCCGTTAGAATGGCATGCCAGGCTTCACCTACACTGTCGAAAAAATGCCAGGCGACCAGCAGGTACAAGGCGGTCTGGATGCCGACTACAAGAGGTGCCAGGTGCCAGAGCCGGTTCTGAAGTTCCTGCCCGTGGCGCCTGAAAAACCGCTGCCTTTTGAAAAAACGCAGCTTTCCGAGCAGTTGCAGGCCGTTTTTCAGCACGCGCAAAAGCAGAGCCGCAAGAAGGAGGGCGAAAACCGTTTTCAAACCGGCATGCAGCAGATGTTCGGCAAGATTGCCATAGCCTGCCGCCAGGATCAGAAATGTCGCTCCGAGAAAAGCCGCGCCAAGTTTTAGGAGAGTGCTGAAACGCTGCTGGCGACCGGGGCTGTCGCGACGGACCTGCGCTGCAAACCATCGCAGCGCGATGCCGCCGGACAGGCACACGCCCGCAATGAACAGACTGTAAAGGGGCGCAGGCAGCGAAAGGGTGCGCACCCCCAGAGACAAAAAGTAGGCCAGGGCCAGCAGCCGGACAACCTGCCGTTGCAGCGGGTTGTCCAGAATTTCCATGATCAGGGGTACGGCTGAAAACACGGCGATGCCCGCCAGGATCAGCATCCAGCCGGCTGGGGCATGCGCATAAAAGGGGCTGAACACAATGGTTGCCAGAAACAGCCCCGTCGAAAACGGGTGCCGCGAAACAAAGGGGGCCGCCGGACTTTGCGGATGGCGTTTGCGGTGAGTGCGCAGAAGGCAGGCGATAACCGTCGCCAGAATCAGGTGCAAGGCAATCTGGCTGCCCCGGCTTTGCCAGAATGCACGGTTGAAAAACTCAAGTTTCGTCAATCCGGTACCGATGCTGCTGAACAGGCCGGCATGAAGCTGCCGGTAAAAATCGGGATTCAGAAAGGAGGGATGACTACGCTCAAAAAGCTGGTTTTTCCGAACCGCCAGAAGCTCTTCGATGTGATCGATGCGGTCGGACACGGGGATTTGCAGTGCCGTGAGTTGCTGTTGCATGGCAAACAGTTGCGGTGCCGTCTGTTTAAGAACATTGAGTGCGGTTTCCACTGTCTGGCGGGCTTCGGAAAATGCCTCGGCGGATGCCTGCATACCGGCGGCGGGCAGGGTATTCAGCCATTCATCCCAGAATTGCCGCTTATTGCTCCATTCATCCCGCAACACCTCGATTTCCGACAACCGCATGAAAAGATCGTCGAGTATCCGGGAGATTCGATCCCGGTCCGCGATCAGGGCAACGCGGGCCTGCTGCAGGTTGTCCAGCGACCATTCCCGCGGCGGACCGAGGATGGCCTCACGCTCCGCCCATTGCTGCGGCAGACTTTTCAGCCCGGCCAAGGCCTGAGTGACCGGATCGAGAGCGCCAAGTCGCTCCAGCCGGCTTTCCAGCGCCGCTTTTTCTTCCTTGAGTTTTGCCAGGCGCGGATAGACTTCCGCCACTTTCGGCATCACGGTTGCCGCCGGTGCGGCGGTCGGTTGGGGGTCGGCTCCGGCCGGCGCGGCAAGCAGTATGCAGGCGCCCAGCAGACAGCAGAAGGTTGTAAATTTCATGCGGCACCTCGGGAAGAAACAGGTCCGGTTTTTTCGCCAGGCGCCATTCTAGCATGTGTTCAACGCTTTGCCAGTGTTTTGTGCCGCCGGTCGGATGGGAGGGCCGACCGGACCGGACGCCGGATAAAAATCTGGTAAAATAAAGAGGCTGGTATCCTTCCGGAACCTGCGGATGGATACAGGCTATGCGGCATTTTGCGAAAGAGGCACTTACATGAAGGCACAGGCGGCACCACCAGGCACGGTTGTAGCTGTTCGAGGCGGGGTGATCGACGCGCGGTTCGAAAACGGTTTGCCGGCACTCAATGCGCTGCTGCGGGCGGGCGCCAGGGATGAGGTGGTGGTGGAAGTTGTGCTGCATCTCGACGATACCCATGTGCGTGGCAATGTGCTGACACCGATTCAGGGGCTGGCCTGCGGGGACGCCATCCGGGACAGCGGCGCCCCGCTGCAGGCACCGGTGGGCGAGGCGATTCTGGGGCGCATGTTCAACGTTTTCGGTGAGCCGATCGACCGCCGCAAAGCTCCCGAAAACTGCAGCTGGCGATCGGTGCTGGCCAAACCGGCCGAACTGGCGAAGCGATCCGCCGCCGCCGAGGTATTCGTCACCGGTATCAAGGCCATCGACGTGCTGGCGCCCCTCGAACGGGGCGGAAAGGCCGGGTTGTTCGGTGGTGCCGGCGTCGGCAAGACCGTACTGATTACCGAACTGATTCACAATATGGTTGGCCAGCATGAAGGGGTTTCGCTGTTCTGCGGCATCGGTGAACGGTGCCGTGAGGGCGAGGAACTCTACCGGGAGATGCGTGAAGCGGGGGTGCTCGACAATACGGTGATGGTCTTCGGCCAGATGAACGAGCCACCCGGTGCCCGCTTCCGCGTCGGATTGACCGCCCTGACCATGGCCGAATATTTTCGCGACGATCTGGGCCGGGACGTGCTGCTGCTTATCGACAATATTTTTCGTTTCATTCAGGCCGGCATGGAAATATCCGGCCTGCTGGGACTGATGCCATCGCGTCTCGGTTACCAGCCGACCATGGGTACCGAACTCGCCGAGTTGGAGGAGCGCATTTCCAGCACCCGCCAGGCGGCGATCACCTCGATTCAGGCGGTGTACGTGCCGGCCGACGACTTCACGGATCCCGCGGCCGTGCATACCTTTTCGCACCTCTCCGCGTCCATCGTGCTGTCGCGCCGGCGTGCCAGCGAGGGGCTCTACCCGGCTATCGATCCCCTTGCGTCCAATTCCAATATGCTCAATCCGCGCATTGTCGGCGAGCGGCATTACCGGCTGGCCCAGGAAATCCGCCGCACCCTGGCAACCTACGAAGAACTCAAGGACATCATCGCCATGCTCGGCCTGGAGGAATTGTCGCGGGAGGATCGCCACACCGTGTTTCGCGCGCGGCGTCTGGAACGGTTTTTAACCCAGCCGTTTTATACCACCGAGCAGTTCACCGGCATGCAGGGCCGTACCGTTTCTCTGGATGCCGCGCTGGCCGGCTGCGAGGCGATTCTCGACGATGAGTTTTCCGACGCACCGGAAAAACTGCTTTACATGATCGGTGATATCGAGGAGGCCCGCAGCCGCCTGCGCGCGCGCGAAGCCGGCAGCCAGGCGGCTGAATCATGAGGCTTCAGGTACAGACGCCGGTGGGCAATGTTCTGGACTGTGCGGTGATCAAGGTGATCAGCGAAGGATTGCGGGGCGCCTTCTGTTTGCGACCGCGGCATGTCGACCTGGTGACGCCGCTGGTTCCCGGCCTGCTTTATTACGAACTGGCGGAGCAGGATCGGGGCCGCTATCTGGCCGTGGACCGGGGGTTGCTCGTCAAGCGCGACGATCTGGTGTCGGTGGCGGTGCGCAATGCGGTTGCCGGTGAAAATCTGGAAGATCTGCTGGAGGTGGTGCAATCGCGGTTTCGTAATCTCGATGAACAGGAAAAACTGGTGCGCAGCGCCATGGCGCGCCTGGAATCGGATTTTTTACGGCGCTTCATGGAGTTGTCATGAACGATGTCAAGAACAGAACCTCCCGGCCCGGCCAGCAGTCGCGGGACGAGTTGCGCCGCCAGCTGGCCGCCAAACAGCAGCGCAAGCTGCGCGCCCAAAGGCAGCGGGAACGCAACGCCTGGTTCGGCCTGGGCATGTTCGGCCTGGTTGGCTGGTCGGTGGCCATTCCGGCGGTCGGTTTTACCGCCCTGGGAGTGTGGATCGATGCCCGGCATGGCGGCCCCTATTCCTGGACCCTGATGCTGCTGGTTATCGGCGTCGGTCTCGGCTGTCTCAATGCCTGGTTCTGGATCAGCCGCGAACGCAGGGAGATCGAAGCCGAGCACAACCGGCCGCAAGAGGAGGCTCCGGATGACTCCGACTGAGCCGGGCCGACTGTTTCTGGCACTGATTGCCGGACTGGTGCTGGGGGGTGCTTATTTTGGCGGCCTGTACCTGACCGTGCAGCGCCTGGCTCGGTCCTCCTCGCCAAAACTGCTGTTAACGGTCAGTTTCGGGGTCCGCCTGCTGACGGTGCTCCTGGCGTTCTACCTGCTTTCCGCCTGGGGTATCTGGGCCATGATGATTGCCATGGGGGGATTTATGCTGGCGCGCCTGCTCTGGTTGGGCATGCATTTTGTCGGGAAAAAACAAAAGTGACTCGGGGGCGGGTTGGAGTGCTGAGGACTGAGGACTGAGGACTGGGAGGTTGTTGGTAACGGAACGGGTCATAACGAATCTTCAGGATATATCTATATGGAAATAACACCCGACATCTTCATTTTTTGGCAAGGGTACGGCTTTAAGCTCAATGCCACTATCGTTGTTACCTGGCTGAACATGGCGCTGCTGACAGGTGGCTCATGGCTGATCACACGGCGGTTGCGCAGCGCCGGGGGGGTGTCGCGCTGGCAGAATCTGCTGGAGGTGCTGGTCTCCGGCATGGAAAGCCAGATACATGACATGGGGCTGACGCCGCCGCGCGAGTTTCTGCCGTTTCTTGGCAGCCTGTTTGTGTTTGTGCTGTTTTCCAACCTGCTGTCGCTCATCCCGGGTTACATGGCCCCCACCGGTTCCCTGTCGACAACCGCCGCGCTGGCGATCTGCGTGTTTGTCGCAGTCCCTTTGTGGGGGATTCAGCGCCGCGGCCTGGCCGGATACCTGCGGTTGTACATCAAGCCTTCGGTGTTCATGCTGCCTTTCAATCTCATGGGCGAGGTGTCCCGCACCCTGGCTCTGGCCGTGCGTTTGTTCGGCAACGTCATGAGCGGCAGCATGATCGCTGGCATCCTGCTGTCTATCGCGCCTCTGTTCTTCCCGGTGCTGATGCAGCTGCTGGGCATGATAACCGGGGTCATCCAGGCCTATATCTTCGCTGTTCTGGCAGCCGTCTATATCGCCGCCGCGGCGCAGTTGGAGCAGCAGCGGGAGGAAAGGGCCAATACCTGAGGTTCAAGGTTGAAAGCCAAAGATGAAAGGTTAAAGGCCAAAGGGGAAAGGGGCAAACCTGGAAATTTCAGTGGTCCGGAGTCTGCGGAGATGACAACGGATATTATTAGCTGACCGCAACGGACAAGGAATGCCGGCGATGTCCTTGCACCTTGCACCTTGCACCTCGAACAACCCAACAAAAGGGGATGAAAGCATGGATTATCTTGCATGGGTGGCTGTAGCGTCCATTCTGTCTTCGGGGATCTGCATCGGTATCGGCGCCATCGGTCCCGCTCTCGGTGAGGGTCGAGCCCTGGCGCAGGCGCTGTCGGCGCTGGCGCAACAGCCGGATGAGGCCAACACCATCACCCGGACCCTGTTTGTGGGGCTGGCGATGGTTGAATCGACGGCTATTTACTGCTTCGTGGTTTCCATGATTCTGATCTTTGCCAATCCGTTCTGGCAGTTTTTCCTGGCAAGGGCCGGAGAAGGAGGCTGATCCGTGCTTATCGACTGGTTTACGGTGGCGGCCCAGGCAGTCAATTTCCTGATCCTGGTGGCTCTGCTCAAGCGGTTTTTATACGGACCGATCCTGCGCGCCATGGATCGCAGGGAGGAGCGGCTGTCAACCCGTTTTGAAGAAGCGGAAAGCAAGGTGAACGAAGCCCGGCAGCTCGAGGAGCAGTATCGCGGCCTGTTGCAGGAATTGGAAGAAGCGCGCGGGGTTCGGCTGCGGCAGCTGGAGGAAGAGGTCGAGGACCAGCGTCGCAAGCTGCTTGCCGATGCCAGAAAGGAGGCGGCCGAGGTGCGCGGCGGCTGGTTGCAGAGTATTCGCGAGGAGCGGGATGCTTTTTTCACCGAGCTCAGAATGCGGGTTGGAGGGGAAATGCTCAAGGTTGCCCGCAAGTCCCTGGGGGATCTGGCCAATGCCGAACTGGAACAATTGATGGTTGCCCGGTTCAGGGAGAGGCTGGCGACCCTTGACAGCACCGCGCGGGAGCAGGTCGCCAGGGCGGCGGGTGAAGGTGGGGTTTCGGTGCGCAGCCCCTTTACTCTGCCGGAGGCCTTGCGCGAGCAATTGTCCACCGGGGTTCGCGGTGTTTTCGGGCAACAGGTGTCCATGGATTTCAAAGACCGGGAGGAGATGCCCCTGGGGATTGAGCTGAGCGTGGGCGGACTGAAGCTGTCATGGGGCGTGGACAGCTATTTCGAGCAGTTGGAAAAGGAGGTTGCCGCCCTTTATGATGGCCAGTCCCTGCCGGCGGCGGAGGAACCGCCATGAAAAGTTCGCCGTCTTTGACCGCACTGCTGGGCAGCACCTTCGATGCTCTGGATCGGGCCCTTGAGGAGTTTTCTCCCGAGCTGGTGCTGCAGCATGTCGGCTGGGTAGAGTATGTCGGCAAGGGGATCGCCCTGGTTGGCGGGCTGACGGGCGTGCAGTGCGAGGAGCTGCTGGCGTTTCCCGGAAACCTGGTGGGGCTGGCGCTGGATGTCCAGGAGCAGCGGGTCGGCGTGGTGCTGCTGGGCGATTACGGTCACCTGCAGGCCGGGGACGAGGTGCGCCGCACCGGCAGGGTTTTTGATGTGCCGGTGGGGGAAGGTCTGATAGGACGGATAGTGGACCCGGTCGGGCGCAGTCTCGACGGTGTTAAGACGGTGGCTTTCCAGCGTCGTCTTGCGGTGGAACGTCCGGCTCCGCCGATCATGGACCGGTTGCCGGTGACCCGGCCCCTGATGACCGGCATCAAGGTAATCGATGCCCTGATTCCCATCGGGCGCGGTCAGCGCGAGTTGATCCTGGGTGACCGGCAGACCGGCAAAACCGCCATTGCCGTCGATACCATCATTAATCAGCGGGACAAGAACGTTCTGTGTGTTTATTGTGCCATCGGCCAGCGCGCTTCCAGCGTTGCCGGGGTTGTGGCCGAGTTGCGTAACAGCGGGGCCATGGCCTATACCGTTGTGGTGGTGGCCGAAGGGGATGCGCCGCCGGGTTTGCAGTATATCGCGCCCTATGCCGCCACCAGCATGGCCGAGCATTTCATGGAGCACGGCCGCGACGTGTTGATTGTCTATGATGATCTGACCCGTCATGCCCGGGCCTATCGCGAAATTTCGCTGTTGTTGCGGCGGCCGCCGGGGCGCGAGGCGTTTCCCGGCGATATCTTCTATGTTCATTCGCGGCTGCTGGAACGCGCCACCCATCTCGGTGAGCCGCGCGGCGGTGGAAGCCTGACCGCTCTGCCGATCATCGAAACCGAAGCACAGAATCTTTCGGCCTACATTCCGACCAACCTGATCTCCATCACCGATGGACAGATCTATCTGTCGCCCGAGCTGTTCCAGAAAGGGTTGCTGCCGCCGGTGGATGTCGGCAAATCGGTTTCCCGCGTTGGCGGCAAGACCCAGTTGGCCGCTTACCGGGCGGTTGCGGGTGATTTGCGCCTGACCTATGCGCAGTTCGAGGAACTGGAAGCCTTTGCCCGTTTCGGCACACGTCTCGATGAAGAGACCCGGCAGGTGCTGCATCGTGGCCGCCGCATACGCGCCATTCTCAAACAGCCGCAATACCGGCCCCGAACCGCGCCGCAGCAGGTCATGGTGCTGCATGCACTGAACCGCGGTGTATTCGATGCCGTGGCGGAGGAGCGCCTGGCCGAGGCGGAATCGGCGGTCTGCGATATCGTGACGGAACTGCCGGAAATCGGAAAACGCATCATGAGCAACGAGGCGCTTTCGGCAGAGGACCTGAATGCCATGCATGACGCCGCGCAAAGGGCGGCGCGGCCTTTCGCCATAACCGGGGAGGATCGGGATGCCGGCGCTGCAGCAGCTGCAACGTAAAATTCGAAGCGCCGCCGACCTGCACATGGTGGTGCGTACCATGAAAGCGCTGGCGGCGGTCAGCATCCGCCAGTACGAGGATGCGGTGCGCGCTCTGGATGGTTATTACGAAGCGGTGGAACTGGGGCTGCGGGCGGTGCTGCGGGATCATCCGCTGGCGGGTTGCGCGCCGCAGAGTGTTGCTACCGTGGCGCTGATTCTAGGTTCGGATCAGGGTATGGCCGGCCGTTTCAACGAAGCCATGCTTGACTTCGCCGTCGATTGGCTGCGACGCGACGGCAACCGCCAGGAAACGGCGGAATGCTGGGTGGCCGGCGAAAAGGCCGCCGGTGGCGCCGAGGAGAGGTTCGGAAAGGTCGACGCCTTTTTCGTCCTGCCGACCTCAGTGCAGGGCATTGCCGCCATTGTGCAGGAGGTTCTTTTGCGCTACGAAAAGCGCAGCACGCAGGGTCTCTGCCGGCTGCTGCTGTTTCACAACCGGCCCCTTGCCGCTGCCGCCTATGAACAGCAGTGCCGGCTGCTGATGCCGCCAGACGAAAACTGGTTGCGGCAGATGGCCGGGCAGAGATGGCCGGGGCGCTGCCTGCCCATGGTTCCGGCACCCTGGCAGGAGGCCTTCCCGGCGTTGATCAGCGAGTACCTGTTCGTGACGCTGTTTCGCGGCTTTGCTACCTCGCTGGCGGCGGAAAATGCGGCACGGCTTGCCGCCATGCAGCGGGCCGAAAAAAATATCGAGGAACTTCAGGCAAATCTGCAGGCCCGCTACCACACCTTGCGGCAGACGGTGATAACCGAGGAGCTGTTCGATATCATTTCCGGATTCGAGGCCCTGGGTGGTGCCCAGGGCCCCATGGCGAAAGCCAAAAAAACGACTACTTGATACCCATCTTTTCCATGATTTCCTCGACCTCTTCGAAACCTTCTTCGTAAAGCTCTTCCTCTTCGGGCGCCAGGTGTTTCAGCAGGCGCAAGAACTCGCCGGCGTGCACCCGCTCTTCATCCGCGATGTCCTTGAGTACCTCGATGGCCAGTTTGTCGTCTGTGGATTCGGCCAGCTGCATGTAAAGCTGCACGGCCTCGTACTCGGCGGCGATCATGTAGCGGATGGCGCGGATCAGTTCCTGCTTGGTCAATTTTTTTTCACGGGCGTTTCCGGCGAACGGGTTGGCGAATTCAGGCATGGCATGTTCCTTTCGTTGAAGGTTCAAGACCAAAAACAGAGCTGCGGCCTTATGTGTTCGTTGCGATCGGCGGACCGCCGCAGTGCACGAGTCGCAATGATCCTCTCTTTATGGTTGATAACCGATCGATCCGGGATGTCAAGCCGCTTTGCGCTGAAAAGCAAGGTTTCCGCAAGAGTGCCTTTGTCCGGTTGTCCGTGTTATCATGTTTGCGAGGTGGACATGAAAGAACCGTTGCAAGTATCGGAATCCGAAAAATGGCATTTCGAACAGGGTCCTGTCCGGCCTCCGAGCGAGGCCCGCAGCCTGCTGCTGCGTGTCAGCCGGCACTGTCCATGGAACCGCTGCACCTTCTGTCCTCTTTACAAGGGGAAAGCGTTTTCCCTGCGTTCCGTGGAGGACATCCGCCGGGACATCGATGTCGTCGCCCGGCATCTCGACACGCTGCGGGAGCGTCTGGCCGGGGACAGACTGGATGCTTCCGTGCTTGCGTTATGGCGGGATCACCTTCCCGCCGCGGAAAGGGCGCCTTTCTGGGCCGCGGCACTCTGGCTGAGCGGCGGTTTAGTGCGATAGGAAACCCCCCGGCTCTGCCGGGGGACTTGTAAAGTTTGACAGTACCGGGAGTAAATGAAAGCCTCCCCTCTGTGAACCGCTCAAAGTTCTCAGGAAAGGAGGCTTTCGATGGGC
>NZ_JBFWJQ010000034.1:0-22922 GCF_050253115.1 Syntrophotalea sp. | reverse complement strand
TTCCGCGACCGTGATGTCCCTGGAGTCAAGGGCGGGTTCAGTGTGTTGTGGAAATATAGCCAAAACCTCGAAATGGTCTTGATTTCCAGGGGGGCGTGGGAGAGGTGCCGTACGTGTTTTACATCCGGTGAAGGCTGACGGGGGACAACAGGCGCCAACTGCTAGGCGCGTCATTGTTGAGTTTTTGCGACGCCATCATTGTTTTATACTGCGGATGTTCTTCTGGATGGAGGCTACAGGCTTGCCGGCCTTGTTCCTTGTGGCTCTTATGTCTGGCAAGGCGTTTTGCTCGAAGGGGGATGTCTGTCCGGCTGTCATCCTGAGTTTTTGTCGCTTTCAGATTTTTTGTCCAGTTCTCCAACTTTGGCCACAAATCCATGCATGGCTTCGGCCATGCGTTCGATGAGTTCCGCCCAGTGGCGCAGGTAGTTTTCCCCGGCCGGGGTCAGACGGTACAATCTACGGGCCGGGCCGGCACCGGAAACATCCCAGTCGCTGGTGACGTAGGCGTCGGCTTCGAGCTGTCGCAGGGTGCGGTACAGTGCTCCCCGGTCGATGAGGGTCTCGCCGATGGCGTGTTCCGGCAACTCGCCCGCCAGCTGGTAACCGTGGGCATGCCCGAGCTTTTTAAGAAGGTAGAGCACCACCGGCTCGATGAACCGGGGCAGGTTGCCGAATCCGCCCTGAGGCGGTCCCCAACCGTGGCGACAGGGGCCTTGTCCGCGCGGCATGCATGCTCCTTTCCGCTGTCCTGATAGCGTTGAACGGACTCAAAGATTACCCAAATACTCGGGTAATTGCAAGGTTCTCTGTAAAGTTCCAGACTGGGCTATGTGTTTGCGCTCTTGTTTTTCTTATGTCTGGACCGGGGTGAGAGGTTCCGCAGGGCTTGCTATCGGCCTTCACTTCGACGGGAGATAACAACGGTAGAAAAAGCTGGTCTGGCCAGGCATGAATTTGCTATCTTCGCCCTTTCAGGAGTCTTGGCCCATTCCGGTTTGATTGGCGGTCGGCCCGGTTCCGATGGAAGGCAGCGACGGTTTCTTTCAGCACCCGATGGGAGTTGTTTACGATGAGCGTCACAAGTGAAACGCGTTCGCGCAGGATGCGTGTTGCCGGCGTATTGCAGGCCTGCCGGCCGATGCCGGCGCTGTGGGTCTGCGGGTGGGTCCGCACCGTGCGGCGCGGCAAGGATATAACCTTTGTCGCACTGAACGATGGCTCCTGCCTGGAAAATCTGCAGGTGGTGCTTGATTCCCGGATGGAAGGATACGCCGCGGCAGCGCATTGCGGAACCGGTGCGGCTTTGCATGTGGAGGGCGAACTGGTTGCGTCGCCCGCCGCCGGGCAGTCATGGGAACTGCATGCCCGCCGCGTAAGGATCCTTGGAGATGCCGACGGCGATTATCCCCTGCAGAAGAAACGCCACAGCTTTGAATATCTGCGCTCCATCGCTCACCTGCGGCCGCGGGCCAATACCTTTGGCGCCGTGTTTCGCATGCGCAGTGCCCTGTCGTTCGCGGTTCACAGCTTTTTCCGGGAGCGGGGCTTTCTGTATGTCCACACCCCGATCATTACCGCCAACGACTGCGAGGGGGCCGGCGAGATGTTCCGCGTCAGCACCCTGCCGGCGGAGCAGCCGCCGATGGTGGAGGAGAGTATCGACTGGCGGCAGGACTTTTTCGGCGAAAAGACCGGTCTGACGGTCAGCGGGCAGCTGCAGGGGGAGCTGTTTGCCACGGCTTTCTCCGATATTTATACCTTCGGCCCCACCTTCCGGGCGGAAAATTCCAACACCAGCCGGCATGCGGCGGAGTTCTGGATGATCGAGCCGGAAATGGCGTTTGCCGACCTGGCCGACGACTGTGTGCTGGCGGAGGATTTTTTGCGTTACCTGGTGCGGTTTGCGCTGGATTCGTGCAGCGGGGATCTGGAATTTTTCGATCAGCGCATCGAGCCGGGCCTGATCGACAAGCTGGAAAAACTGGCCACGGCGGATTTTTTCGTCATGACCTACGACGAGGCGGTCCGGCGTCTCGAACGGGCCCCGGTTGGTTTTGAATACCCCGTCGCCTGGGGTGCCGATCTGCAATCGGAGCATGAACGTTACCTGACCGAACAGGTGGTTGGCGGACCGCTGTTCGTAACCGACTATCCGGCCGATATCAAGGCGTTTTACATGCGTCTGAACGACGACGGCCGCACCGTGGCGGCCATGGATCTGCTGGTGCCGCGGGTCGGGGAGATCATCGGCGGCAGTCAGCGCGAAGAGCGCCTCGTCGTCCTGCAGGAGAAGATGCGCAAGGCTGGCATCGACCCGGCGCGTCTCGACTGGTATCTCGATATCCGCCGCTGGGGAAGCTGTCCCCACGCCGGCTTCGGTCTCGGTTTCGAGCGGCTGCTGATGTACGTGACCGGCATGGAGAACATCCGCGACGTGATACCGTTTCCGCGCACACCGGGCAACGCCAGGTTTTAAATCGCAGAGGATTCTGCCTGCCAGAGGGAAGTTCGATGGTCGAATACAAAGTGGTGGAAATCAGCCTGGTGACGGATGATGCGCTGGAAGAGATTCTCAACACCTGGACCGCCAGAGGCTGGCATTATGACGGCATGCAGTTCGCCATGCGCGAGGCGAGCAAGCGCCCCGCCATGGCTTTTGTTCTTTTTACCCGGAAACCTTCCCGGAACGCATGACGGATCAGTCGTCCCAGCTCTCCTCGTCGCGGTAGACGATGGTTTTTTTTGGATCCGAGGACGGCGTCGCTCCGCAAAATTCACAGGCGGGTTCGGCCGGCTCATCGTCGAGAATTTCCTCCCTGGTCAGCTCAACCGGTTTGCCGGTGCAGGTGCAGTACCATTTGCGGTAGAGGGTCATGGTGCCTCCTTGTCGCCTGGCGATTCGGTTCCCGATCACACCTTCATGGTAGCCTAAACTATAGCAGAAAGGCAAAGGGAGTGCGGACCACCCGTTACTCGGCACCTTGGTTTCAATACGCCAGGCCGGTTTTCTTGCGCACCTTGCGCATGATCTTCGATGCGGCCCCGCGGGCTTTTTGTGCCCCTTCGGCCAGAATGGCCCGGAGCTGATCCTTGTCGCCCAGCAGTTCCTCCCGGCGTTGCGCAAAAGGCGCGAAAAAATCCCGCACCGTTTCGAACAGTTCCTGCTTGACCTCGCCGTAGCCAAGCCCGCCAGCCAGGTAGCGCTGGCGCAGGGCCTGCTCCTGCTGCTTGTCCAGAAACAGGCGATAGATCTGAAAGACATTGCACTTGTCGGGATCCTTGGGATCCTCCACCGGGGTCGGATCGGTGACAATGCGCATCACCTGCTTGCGCAGGGCCTTTTCCTCCAGAAAAAGGTCGATGGTGTTTTTGTAGCTTTTGCTCATTTTCTGGCCGTCGAGTCCGGGGATGGTGGCGATTTCGTCGTCGATATCCGGTTCTGGGACCACCAGCACTTCGCCGTGTTCGTTATTGAATTTGATGGCGATGTCCCGCGCGACTTCGAGGTGCTGCTTCTGGTCCTTGCCCACCGGCACCAGCTCTCCCCCAAACAGCAGAATGTCCGCCGCCATCAGCACCGGATAGGCGAACAGTCCGTGGTTCGGGGCGATGCCCTTGGCCACCTTGTCCTTGTAACTGTGGCAGCGTTCCAGCAGGCCCATGGGGGTGAAGTTGGACAGCACCCAGGTCAGCTCCTGCACCTCCGGCACGTCGGACTGCACCCAGAATACGCTTTTATCGGGATCCAGGCCCAGGGCCAGGAAGTTGGCGGCGGCTTCCAGGGTGCCGGTGGCGAGGGCTTTGCCGTCGGGCACGCTGGTCATGGCGTGGTAGTTGGCGATGAAGCAGAACAGCTCGTGGTGCTGCTGGTAGTCGATCATTTTCTTCATCATGCCGAAATAGTTGCCAAGATGCAGGGAACCGGAAGGCTGAATGCCGGAAAGAACGCGCATGGAGTGTACCTCGTCGATTGGTGGCAATGACAGGGGAACGGCGGAAGAGCCGAGTCGGCTTTCGGCCTGTATTTCTCTGCACTGCGTGGCATAAAAAAAGCCGCGGTCTTGCGCCCGCGGCTTTTGCTCGTGTGGTTTTCCGCGGACCGGGGGTCCGCGACGCTTGTTACCGATGGCAGGCGCGCGAACCGGAGAGAGAATCGGTCGGGCGCCACCAAAGGCGGTCGGTCAGGATGTTCTGGACAGTCATGGTTTGCATAGTGCCGTAAACTAACAGCTTGCGGCAAAGGCGTCAATGGTGAAAATCACCGGTTGCCCTGCATGGCGCCGGCCAGTTGCAGCAGCTGGGACAGCTCGATGCCGCTGTCCTTGAGGATGCCCATGAATACCGGGAACAGCTGCAGCAGAAAGGTGCCGTCCTGCATGGCGTCACGGGCGAGGTCGGGCAGGGTTTCGAGGATAAAGGCCTTTTTTTGTTCCGGGCTCAGGTTGAATACGGCCTGTTTGATCTGATCGACGGTCATGGGTAATGCGGCTCCTTGGTCGTGCCTGATAATGGGTTCGGGTTGGTGGTAACGGTGCCTTGCAGACTTCAGGCACCTGCGAAAGCGACCTTGTAGACATCGCGGTAATCCCGCGCGAAGTGCACCTTCAGCCCTTCCTGCAGATGTTCGGGAAGCTCCTCGAAATCCTTGCGGTTGGCCTCCGGAAGAATCACGGTGTCAAGTCCGATGCGTTTGACGGCGATGATCTTCTCCTTGACGCCGCCGATGGGCAGCACCTTGCCGGTCAGCGTCAGTTCGCCGGTCATGCCGAGTTTTTTGATCACCGGCCTGCCGGTGATCATGGACAGCAGCGCGGTGGCCATGGTGACGCCCGCCGACGGGCCGTCCTTGGGGGTGGCGCCGGCCGGTACGTGCAGGTGCACGAAGTGCTTGTCGAAAAATTCCGGGTCGACGCCGTATTCCTCCAGGTGGGCCATGACGTAGGAATAGGCGATATCGGAGCTTTCGATCATGACCTTGCCGAGCTGGCCGGTCTGCTTGAAGCCTTTGCCACTGCTCGGCATGGCGGTGGCTTCGATCTGCAGGGTGGCGCCGCCCATGCTGGTCCAGGCCAGTCCGGTAACCACGCCCGGAACATCCTCGAACACTTCCTCTTCGGTGAACACCGGCTTGCCGAGAATCGCCTCCACGTCTTTCTTGCCGACGGTGATTTTGTCGGCGTGTCCCTGGGAAAACTCCATGGCGGCGTAGCGCATGATTTTCTTGATGCGGTTTTCCAGACTACGCACCCCGGCTTCGCGGGCGTAGCCGTCGATGATGGTGTGCAGGGCGTCCTTGCGAATGGTCACCTGGCCCTTGTCCAGGCCGTGGTTTTCCAGGGCTTTCGGGATCAAGTAACGCCGCGCGATCTCCATCTTCTCTTCAAGGATATAGCCGGCCAGGCGGATGATCTCCATGCGGTCCAGCAGCGGCGCGGGGATGGTGTCAAGCTGGTTGGCGGTGGCCACGAACAGCACGTTGGACAGGTCGAAGGGCACGTCCAGGTAATGGTCGCGGAAGGAGCTGTTCTGCTCCGGGTCGAGGACTTCGAGCAGCGCCGAGGCGGGGTCGCCCTGAAAAGAAGCGCCGATCTTGTCGATCTCGTCGAGCATCAGCACCGGGTTGGCGGTGCCGGCGCTCTTCATGGCCTGGATGAAACGTCCCGGCATGGCGCCGATATAGGTGCGGCGATGTCCCTTGATCTCGGCTTCATCGCGCATGCCGCCGAGCGAGAACCGGTAAAAGGTGCGGTTCAGGGCGGCGGCGATACTCTTGCCTATGGAGGTTTTGCCCACTCCCGGTGGACCTACCAGGCACAGGATCGAGCCGGAAATATCCCCCTTGAGCTTGCCGACGGCGATAAATTCGAGGATCCGGTCCTTGACGTCCTTGAGGCCGTAATGGTCGCGATCGAGGATACGCCGCGCCCGCTCGATATTGTAGTTGTCCTTGCTGTGCTTGCCCCAGGGCAGAATGGTCAGCCAGTCCAGGTAGTTGCGCGAGACGTTGTATTCCGGCGAGGACGGCTCGATGAGCCGCATCTTTTCGATTTCCTCGTGGATGGTTTTTTCCGCCTCTTCGCTCAAGGTCAGGTTTTCGAGGCGCTTTTCAAACTTCTCGATTTCGCTGACCTTGCCTTCTTTTTCAAGACCGAGTTCCTTTTTAATGGCCTTGAGCTGTTCGCGCAGGAAAAACTCGCGCTGCTGAGCGCTGACCTTCTGTTCGATCTGCTTGGAAATCTTGGTTTGCAGTCGCGATACTTCCAGCTCCTTCTTCAGCAACACCAGAACCTTGTCGATGCGCTTGCGCACGTCGATGGTTTCGAGGATATCCTGCAGCAGTTGCCCGTCGCCCGAAGTCAGGTTGGCGGCAAAATCGGTCAGCCGGCCAGGGTCGTCCATGCTCTGGCGGTTGAGGAACATCTTGATTTCTTCGCTGTACAACGGGTTGATCTGCACCAGTTCCTTCAGGGCGCTGATGATGGCCATGGAGTAGGCTCTCAGTTCCGGGTTGACCGACAGTTCCGCCGCGTAGTGGTAGTCAACCCAGGCAAACAGCCCTCTTTTCGACTCGCTCAGTTCCCGAATGCTGAAACGTTCCAGACAGTTGACCAGCAGATGGATGCTGTCGTCGTCGGAGTGCAGCACCTTCATGATGCGTCCGACCACCCCGAAGCGATGCAGGTTGTCGGGGCTGTCCGGTTCCTCGACCTCCTTGACCAGCACCAGTCCCATCATTTTGGAGGATGTCTCGACCGCGCGCCTTGCCATGGCGATGTGCTTGTCGCCGGTAAACACCATCGGCGTCAGAATGCCGGGGAATGCCGGCCTTGGACGCAGGGGGATGATCGGCAGGGTGGGCGGCAGAACGTCGGAGGCAACCACCAGGCCATCTTTCGGTTTTTCCGTCTCGGCGGGCTCCGGAGTATCCTCTGCGGCAAAATCGGCCTCTATGGTTTTTTCATGATCGTCTTCCATTTTGTCCCGGTCGTCAGTCATGGTGAGGTCTCCTTGTGTGGTGTCGGGATATAAAGGGCAACCTAATCATTTAGGCGTCGCTTGTCAACCGTGGCGCAGAGGTGTTTCGGTGGGTGCCGCGCATCGGCGACACATTGCTTTTTGACGATGCGTGAGATACTGTTAGGAACGATATCACGTTGAAAATTCTTATCATTCGATTTCAGGATCAGGAACCTTATGACCGACCAGCGTCAGCGTATTTATCTCATCGACGGATCTTCCTATATTTACCGTGCCTATTATGCCATTCGCCAGTTGTCCAATTCCAGGGGGATGGCGACCAACGCCGTGTTCGGCTTCACCAATATGCTCCTGAAGGTGGTGCGGGAGGAGCGGCCCGATCACCTGGCGGTGGTGTTCGACGCCAAAGGTCCGTCTTTTCGCAAGGATATCTATCCGCAGTACAAAGCCAACCGTTCCGCCATGCCGGAAGATCTGCAATCCCAGATTCCCCTCATCAAGCAGGTTGTACGAGCCTTCAAGATGCCGGCCCTGGAACTGGCCGGCTACGAAGCCGACGACATCATCGCTACCCTGGCGCGGCGCTTTGCCGAACGGGGCATGGAGGTTACGGTGGTGACCGGCGACAAGGACCTGATGCAGATTGTCAACGAGCAGGTGCGGTTGCTTGATACCATGAAGGATCAGGTGACGGGACTGGCCGAGGTCGCGCAACGGTTTGGCGGTGCCCCCGACAAGGTGGTGGAGGTACAGTCCCTGGCAGGGGACAGCTCCGACAACGTCCCCGGGGTGCCGGGGATTGGCGAGAAGACCGCCCGGGACCTCATCCTGCAATTCGGCACCCTGGAAAACCTGCTGGCCAACATCGATCAGGTGTCGGGCAAAAAGCGGCAGGAAAATCTGCGTCAATTCGCCGATCAGGCGCGATTGTCCAGGCAGCTGGTAACCCTGGTGGATGATCTGCCGCTGGCGGTCAATTACGATAATTTCAGTCTCGACGAGCCGGATCGCGAGGCTCTGACGGCTTTGTTCAAGGAACTCGAATTTCACAAGCTGCTGCAGGAATTCTCCAGTGATGAGCGCGCCAGCGGCGAGAAATACAGGGCGGTTCTGAGCGGCGCGCAACTCGATGCGCTTGTGGACAGCCTGAAAAAAGCCGCCCGCTTCGCGTTTGATACGGAAACCACCAGCCTTGACGCTGTGCGTGCCGATCTGGTCGGGCTGTCTTTTGCCATCAGGCCCGGCGAGGGCTGGTACATTCCCCTCGGACATCGTTATCCGGGGGCGCCAGAACAGCTCGATCGCGATCTGGTGCTGGAGAAGCTGCGGCCCTTGCTGGCCGATCCACAGCTGGCGAAAGTCGCGCAGAACGCCAAATACGACATGCTGGCGCTGCGTCGCGCCGGCGTCGAGGTGGCCGGGCTGAGCTGCGATACCATGGTTGCTTCCTACCTGGCCACTCCCGCCGCCAAATCCCATGGTCTCGATACCCTGGCCGCGGACCTCCTCGGATACCGCACCATCAGTTATGCCGAGGTGACCGGCACGGGCAAAAACCGCATCGGTTTTGCGGAAGTCGCCGTGGAAAAGGCGACGGTGTACGCTACCGAAGACGCGGATATCACCCTGCGCCTGGCCGACAAGCTGGAGCCGCTGCTGCTTGAGACGCACCAGGATGCGCTGTTCCGTGAGGTGGAACTGCCGCTGGTGACGGTGCTGGCTGACATGGAATGGCAGGGTGTGCGCATCGATGCCGGTTTTCTCAAAGGACTGTCGGCGGATATGGAGGTGCGCCTGGCCGATCTGGAACAGGAAATCCACCAGATGGCCGGCCGTGCCTTCAACGTCAGCTCTCCCAGGCAGCTTGGTGAAGTGCTGTTCGAGGAACTCAAGCTGCCGCGCGGCAAAAAAACCAAAACCGGCTGGTCGACGGATGTCGAGGTGCTCTCGCAACTGGCCGAAGAACACGCTATTGCGGCACGGGTGCTCGATTTCCGTTCGCTGGCCAAGCTTAAAAATACCTATTGTGATGCTCTGCCCAGATTGATCCATCCGGAGACCGGGCGCATCCATACGTCCTTCAACCAGGCAGTTACGGCCACCGGCCGGCTTTCGTCCAGCGATCCCAATCTGCAGAATATTCCCATCCGCACCGAAGAGGGCCGCCGCATCCGCGAAGCCTTTGTGCCGGCCGAGGGCAATGTGCTGCTGGCGGCCGACTATTCCCAGGTGGAGTTGCGGATTCTGGCCCACATGGCCGACGAGCCGGCCCTCAAGGAAAGCTTCGCGCGTGGCGAGGATATCCATTCCCGCACCGCCAGCGAGATTTTCGGTGTGTTTCTGGAGATGGTGACACCGGAGATGCGTCGCCAGGCCAAGACCATCAATTTCGGGGTGCTCTACGGCATGAGCGCCTTCGGTCTGGCCAAAGCCCTCGGCATCGGCCGCGCGGAGGCCCAGACCTATATCGACAATTATTTTTCCCGTTACCCGAAGGTCCTCGAGTTCATGGAGGCCAAAAAGAGTGAGGCCCGCGAAAAGCTCTACGTCACCACCCTGCTGGGCCGGCGTTGCGCGGTCCCGGAAATCACCAGCAAAAACGGTGTGATGCGCGGCTATGCCGAACGCAACGCCATCAATTATCCGATTCAGGGTTCGGCCGCGGATATCATCAAGGTGGCCATGGTGCGTATTTTCCGGGAACTGCAGCAGCAGCGACTGCAGGCGCGGATGGTGCTGCAGGTCCACGATGAGCTGATATTCGACGTGCCGACTGCCGAGCAGGCCGCCATGGAGAAACTGGTGCGTCGGGAAATGGAACAGGCCGCATCACTCGACGTGCCGCTGCTGGTCGACCTGGGCGTCGGACGCAGCTGGAGCGAGGCTCACTGATTCATCGTGACGGATGATGCCGCATCCGTCACGGTTTTTCTGCCGGCATTATCTTGTAGCCGCCGAGGCCGCCCATGAGATCGCTTGGTCGCAAATTGTTGCTGTCGGGAGGGCTTCTGCTGGCGGCTCTTTGCCTGGGGCTGCTGGGCTGGAGGCTGCTTGTTTCCGACCGGTTTCTCGACGGCATCGCGCGGCCCTGCCTGCAGAGATATGCCACTTCCCGCCTGCAAGCCGAGGTCCAGGCGGAGCGACTGGTCTGGCAAGACGGCGGCCTGAACCTGGCAGGCCTGCGCGTGGCGCGCGTGGACCGATACCGCTTCTCCCTGGATCGCCTGCGGGTGATTCCCTCGTTGGCGGGCCTGCTGCGCAGACACCTGCCCGCCGTCGAAATCCTGAATCCCCGGCTTGAGGTGATTCCTTCCTCTGCCTCGAACGAAGTGTTCGGCATTCCCGCGGAGCCGCCGCTGACCATCGGCCGGTTGACGGTGCGCGGCGGCTCTTTGGCCTATCTTCACGCCGGACATCCCCTTGTAATGCAGGATATCTCTTTCTCGATGCATGGCGAGGCTGCCTTCGCTTTTGTTCTGTCTGCCAGCCTGCGGGGTCGCGATGCGATTCCGATGGAAAGCCGCGGCACCGGGCGCTGGCATGACGGTATCCGGTTGGCGTTGTCCGTTCTGAACTGGCAGGGTCGGTCGCTGTTGCGAAAGCCGGTGCTGTTGTCCCTGCCCGCCGGGCGCGGCAAGGGGCAGTTACAGTTTTCCGTTGCCTTTGGCCGCATATCGCGCGGCGATGTGCAGGTGTGGCTGGAGGCGCTCTCCCTGGCTCTGCCGCTGCCTGACGAGCTGGATTTTGCGGTGGATGATGTGCGTGTCTGTGCCGATTGGCGCCCGACTGGTCTCGCTGCCCGGCTGCGTTTGGGACCCGGACTGGTGCGGTGGCCCAAGCTGGCATTGCCGCTGGCGTCGCTGACACTGGATGTCACCAAAGGCGATGGGCTCTGGCGGGGCGGCGGCAACTTTGTTCTGGACCCGGAGACGACAGGCGAACTGGCGTTTGAGGCTGGTCCCGACGGCCGGCGGGGGAACCTCACGCTGACGGTGACGGATCCGGTGGCGTTGCAGGAGCGCATCCTTGGTCGCGTGCCGGCACCGGTGGCCGGTGCGGTGCGCCTGGAAGCCCGCGGCGAGCTCTCCGGCGAGGCTCCCGCTGTTTTTTTTGCAGTGCGCGGTGGCCCGGGCAAGAGGCCGCGTCCCGGCGCACTGCTGGATGTTTCTGAGCTGACGCTGCAGGGGCAGCTGGCAAGATCGCCTCGGCAGTGGCGTGTCGATGCGGTTGCCAGCCTCGCCGGCGGGAAGCTGGCAACACTCAACGGCACGTCGGACCAGATGCAGGTGGCCGCAGGGCCCGTTTCGTGGTCCCGTTTGCGCCGGCTGTTGCCTCCAGCGCGCCGGCCGGCATGGCTGCAGGATGCGCAGGGACTGACTGGCGAGGCGACCCTGCAACGTGACCGCCGGGGATGGACGGCCGAGGCCCTGTTGCAGGCTGATCGGGTCGCGACCCTTCATGGCGGGCTGCGGACGGTGGTGTTGAAGGGCCGCTTGCTGGCGGAGGATGGACGACTCGTTTTTTCTTCCTGCCATCTGCGCGGCCGCGTTGTGCACCGGCAAGGCGGCGAGGGGGATCTGCGAGCCCGCTTCGATGCTGTTGTGCGACCTGACGGCGGCTGGGATGCGCGCATCGGCGACCTGGATTTCGGACCTCTGGAGTGGATGCGGCCCGACGGCCTTGCCGGCCTGACAGGAGGGCGACTGCATCTGGAAGGGCGGATCTGCCGCGCCGATCGAACCTCCCCAACAGAAATGCTTCTGCATGGCCGGGTTGCGGTGGAAGAAGCCCTGTGGGGAGCCTGGTACGGCGAATTGCGCGATCTGCCCCTCGATTTCAGGGTGTTCGCCGGATGGGATCCCCGGTTGGCACGCCTGGAGCTGATCGATCTGAAACTCGACGCGGGCAGTCTCGTCGTGATCCGGGGCGAGGGACAGCGACATAAGGCGCGGCTGTCTTTGCAGGGCCGTATCCAAATAGACGATCTGAACACCGCCTGGAACGGCAATGGCCGCGTTCTGCTGCGTGAACTGCGCCCGGTGCTGGCCGATCTCGACCTCCATGGTGGGGCCGAGGTGCGTTTTGCCCTGGATGGCGAGCCGGGGCAGTGGCGGCTGGCGGGAACCTGCCGGCTGCGGGATCTGTCCGCCGACTGGCCACGGGCCAGGCTTTCCGCGCAGGGGGTCCGCGGCCTCATTCCCCTGGATCTGGCCCTGCCTGCCGGTCGCCTGCGGGATGTGCCCCTGCGCCGCGCCCGCCTGGATATCGATCGACTGGCCTGGGGTCCGGTGCGACTGACGGAAGCAACGGTGCCGTTGGCCGTGAGCACCAACCGGATGCTTCTGTCGGCGCCGCTGGAGCTGAACCTGGGAGGCGGCAAGGTTGGCATCCGCCAGTTGCAGGCTGGCTATGCGGAAAGCGGTCCGCAACTGCTGTCCGAGATCCGCATGGAAGGCATCGATTTACAGACCCTGACGGCCGACCTCGGCATGGTGCCCATGGAGGGTGAGGTCAACGCCGACCTGGGACGCATCAGTTACGTCGGCGGCGTGTTGCGCTCCGACGGCGAGGTTCTGCTAAAGGCTTTTGACGGCGAACTGCGCATGCGCAATCTGCAACTCGATCCTTTTTCCCTGGGACTGCCCCAGCTGCAGGCGGATATAACCTTTGCCGGCATCGATCTGTACAGGCTGACCCGGACTTTTGCTTTTGGTGCTGTCAATGGGGTGGTTGACGGGCGACTCGACGGCCTGCGTCTGTACGGCACGACCCCTTCGCATTTTACCGGGCAGCTTCAAACCCGTCTCGACGGACGCCGCAATATCAGCGTCAAGGCATTGAACAATCTGTCGATTCTCAGCCAGGGCGGCCTGTCCGCCGCCCTGTCGCGGGGCGTCTATCGTTTTATCGATTTTTACCGCTACCGCCGTATCGGCGTCCGCTGCGAACTCGCGGAAGATGTTTTTACCCTGCGCGGCGTTGCCCGCCCCGGCAGCGAACGTTACCTGGTCGATGGCGGCTTGCTGCCTCCGAAGATCGATATACTGGCTCCGGCACAACCCATCTCCTTCCGGGAGATGCTGCGGCGCCTTCAACGCCTCGACCGTGCCGGCAGGGGCGGTGATTGATTTTGTCCGCAAGCGGCGATATAGTGAAGCGACATGAGGAAGCACTGAATATCCAATCGGGAGAGGGTCTATGAAAAAGCGTTCCTTGGTCTGTTCCATGGCGATTGTCTGGCTGATGGCGGCGTGCGTGACCATCAATATCTATTTTCCCGCGGAAGAAGTGCGCAGCGCCGCCGACCGCATCGTCAACGAGGTCTGGGGCGAAGGCGATCAGCAGCCGGCGCCGTCCAATCCGGCAGCGTCTCCCGAAGCCGGCCCCACCAGCCTGCTGCCGTTCAGTATCGGCCCCGCCAGTGCCTGGGCCGCCGAAGGAGTCAATGGCGCGGATATCAATATCAGCACCCCGCAGATCCGGGCCATCAAGGATGCCATGAAGCAGCGCACCGCGGAGTTGCGGTCCTATCTTGATGGAGGGCAGGTCGGCATCGGGCGTGACGGTCTGCTCAAGGTCAGGACCCTCGAAGGGCTGGACCTGCGTGGCCGCAGCAGCGTACAGCGCCTGGTAAATGCCGAAAACCAGGATCGCCTGCGGCTTTACAGCGAGATTGCCGGCGAGATCAATAAAAACCCCAATCGTACCGCTACCCCCGCCCAGGTGCAGGAGATTTTCGCTGAATCCTGGCGGGCCCAGGCCGCTTCCGGTTGGTACATTGAATCCGGTGGTGGCAACTGGCAGCGCAAATAGGCGGTTTTTGTCAATGCAGGCCGCACTGTCGGGTTGATGATTCGCGGTGCGGCTCTTGTGAAAGGCCCGGGCATGGAATACCCTCCGGTGGGCGGTCAGACTGGCAGCACCCTTCTGATGGTGCTGGCGGCCCTGGTGATCCTGGGGTTGACGGCGGGGACGGCCGGTAACAGCTGGAAGCATATCCTGCAGCGTGACCGGGAACAAGAGCTGCTGTTTCGCGGCGATCAATATCGCCGCGCCATAGAAAGTTTTCACCATGCCTGGGGCATCTATCCGAAACAGGTGGATGAATTGCTTGCCGATCAGCGTGCCCTGAAGGTGCGCCGCCATCTGCGGCGGCCCTATGCCGATCCCATGACCGGCAGGCCCTTCGAGCTGATTCGCGATACGACCGGCGCCATTCTCGGCGTTGTCTCCACCGATCATGGCCGGCCTTTCCGGCGCGACGGATTCCCCGCCGGCTATGAGGAGTTTTCCAGGGCGAGCAGTTACCGCGACTGGAAGTTTGTTTTCGAATCTGTCCAGAAGGCGGAAACCACGGGCGGTGCCGTGGGTTCTCCGGGAGAATCCCGGGGGCCGTGAAGGGCTGTTGACAGCGGATAATTCCGGGTGTTAGTCTCATGTGTTTCGTATTTTACCGCATGAGAGGGGAACGCCATGGATCAGAAGCTGCAGCTTCTTCTGGATACCGTCAAGAAACTGATCCGGCGCGGAGCTTATCCCAACCTGACAAAGGTTATCGGTAAAACGCATCCCGCCGATATCGCCCATCTTTTCCCCCATCTGACGCCCAAGGAACAGCAGACGCTGTTCAACCTCATCGACGACACCGAAACCGCGGCCAGCGTGCTGTCGGAACTTGACTATGTCAGTGGCGCCCAGCTGCTGGAAAAGATCGGTCAGGAGGCCATCACCGAAGTTCTTCAGGAGATGCCCTACGACGACGCCGTTGAAATCATCCGCAACATGCCTGAGGGGATCGCCGAGGAAATCCTCAGCACCATGAAGGATGAGCATTCGGATGAGATCGAGCAACTGCTGAAATACGACGAAGACACCGCCGGCGGCATCATGTCGACGGAATTTTTCTGTCTGCCCGAGGATACCACCGTCCAGCAGGCCATCGAAGCCCTGCAGCAGGCCGCCGATGTGGAGATGGTGTTTTACGTATATGTCGTCGACCGGCACAATCACCTGGTCGGCGTGCTGTCCCTGCGGCAGCTGCTGATGGTGTCTCCTGCCACACGGCTCAAGGAGATCATGGTTGCCGATGTGATCAGCGTGCGCACCGACAAGGACCAGGAGGAGGTGGCGCAACTGGTCGAACGTTACAACCTTCTGGCCCTGCCGGTAGTGGACGAGTGGAACAAGCTGGTCGGCCTGATTACTGTCGACGATGTCATCGACGTGCTGCGCGAGGAGGCCACCGAGGATATCTACATCATGGCTGGCGCCAGCGAAGAGGAGCTGCTTTACGGCCACAAGTCCTTCAAGGTCGCGCGCCTGAGGCTGCCGTGGCTGATCACCAACCTGTTCGGCGGCATTGTCACCGGATACCTGATGTGGACCTTCAAACTGACCCTGGAGTCGGTCATCGCCCTGATTACCTTCATCCCGGTCATCACCGGCATGGGTGGCAATGTCGGCGGCCAGTCGGCGACCATTGTGGTGCGGGGGTTCGCCACCGGCAACATCGATTTTTCCAGTTTGCGCAAGGTGTTTTTCAAAGAACTGCGCGTCGGTATCATCATGGGGGCGGTCTGTGGACTGACCGTCGGGCTGGTCGCCTACCTCTGGCATCACAATATCTACCTGGGGATGGTGGTGGGGCTGGCCATGGTTTCGGCAATGACCGTGGCGGCGACCATGGGGGTGCTGGCACCGAGTTTTTTCAAACGGGTTGGCATCGACCCTGCCATTGCGTCGAGCCCATTTGTCCAGACCGCCAATGATATCACGGGCATTCTGATTTATTTCGGCACGGCGACCTTGTTTCTGCCGTTTCTGCAGGGTGGCATGTGAAGCCGGGAGTTTATGGCATGCAGTAACCATCCGGAGATTCCGGATGGTTACTGCATTGTGGCCGGTGGTTGTTCTGGAGGTACGCTGGCGTATGGAAACCTGTTGTTCGGATGCCGTGGTGCTGCATCACCTGGACTATGGTGAGGCGGACCGCATTGTGACGTTTTTCAGCCTCGATCAGGGTCTTGTAAAGGGTTTTGCACGGCAGGCGCGCAAGAGCCGGAAACGTTTTGGCGCGGCGCTGGAGCCGTTTTCGTCCGTCCGTATCCGCTGGCAGGCGCCGCGCGGCGGGGAGCTGGTTTCCGTGCAGGAGGCGGAACTCGTCGATCTGCGCAACGGTCTGCGGCACGATCTGCTGGCCCTGGCCCTGGCCGCCTACGGCTGCGAACTGGTCGAAAACCTGATGGGTGAGTCCGGCCCCCAGCCCGGCGTCTACCATCTGCTGATCGCTTTTCTTGACCACGTCACCCGCCATGGGGGTTCGGACGAAGCCCGCTTGCTGTTCGAACTGCGTCTGCTGAGCCTTGCCGGTTACGAGCCTCGTCTCCTGCAGTGCTGCAAGTGCGGCGTGCCGCTGCGCTCCGAAACGGTGGCTTTTGCCGCCGCGTCCGGCGGGGGGCTGTGTCCGGACTGCGCCGGCCAGGGAGATGTTCAGCTGCTCTCGCCGTTGACTCTGGGCAGTCTGGCGCGCGCCCTGCAGTCGCCCCCGACCCTGTTCGAAGGGTTCCGTTTCGGGGCGCAGACCCTTCAGGAGGGCGGACGGGCTATTTTCTCGATGCTTCGGCAGCATCTCAGCCGCCCCGTCAAATCGCTGGCGTTTCTCACGCAAATGGCCGAGGGTCGCTCCCGGGTCGCTGCCATTCGTTAACCGTCGACAGGCGTTTGCCCGGGGCCGACGGCGGAATGTCAAACGGGTTGACAGGTTCGGCGCAAACAAGCTAATGTGGGCTGCTCAATTGACAGTGCATTCCGAAGCCGGAAAGGTGCTCCCCGTGCGGGTCGGCATCGTCCGGACCTGGAGGTATCGTGACTTTTCAAGAACTCATTCTGGCCTTGCAGAATTACTGGGCCGGGCAAGGTTGTATCATTCAGCAGCCCTACGACATGGAAAAAGGCGCGGGGACCTTCAACCCTGCCACCTTTTTGCGCGTGCTCGGTCCGGAGCCCTGGAACGTGGCCTATGTGGAGCCTTCCCGGCGCCCGACCGACGGCCGTTACGGAGAGAATCCCAACCGCCTTCAGCATTACTATCAGTTCCAGGTGATCATGAAGCCCTCGCCCATGAATATCCAGGAACTCTACCTCGACTCTCTCAGAAGTTTCGGCATCAGCCCGTCGCGGCACGATATACGCTTTGTCGAGGATGACTGGGAATCTCCGACACTGGGCGCCTGGGGGCTTGGCTGGGAGGTATGGCTGGACGGCATGGAAATCACCCAGTTCACCTATTTTCAGCAGGTCGGCGGTATCGATCTGAAGCCGGTTTCCGCGGAGATCACCTACGGTTGCGAGCGCATTGCCATGTATCTGCAGGGTGTCGACAATGTGTACGATCTCGAATGGATCGACGGCATCCGATACGGTGACGTGCACCATCAGTCCGAGGTGGAGTTCTCCACCTACAATTTCGAAGAAGCCGATACCGGCATGTTGTTCCAGTTGTTCGACATGTATGAAAAGGAATCTGTCCGCCTGGCGCAAAAACAGCTGGTGCTGCCGGCCTACGACTACGTGCTGAAAGCCTCCCATGCCTTCAACCTGCTCGATGCGCGCGGGGCGATTTCCGTCACGGAGCGGGCCCACTATATCGGCCGGGTGCGCAACCTGGCACGGCTGTGCGCCGAAGGGTATGTCGCCCAGCGGGAAAAGCTCGGATTTCCCCTCATCAAAGGGCGGTAAATTCCCTGCAACAGGTAACCGCGCCACGGAAAAATGCTTTTCCGTGGCTTGCTTTTTTTTGAAATAACGGAGCGCTCATGTCTGCTGAACTGTTCCTGGAAATTGGTACCGAGGAAATCCCTGCCGGTTTTCTGCCGACGGCCATGGCCGATCTTGAACGGCTGGTTCGCAAAGAACTTGAAAACGCGCGTATCGGCTTTGAGTCGGTGCGAACCTTTGCCACACCCCGCCGGTTGGTGGTGGCGGTCGATGGGGTCGCCCGCGGTCAGGAACGCCAGGAAGTGACGGCTTCGGGCCCCTCCGTTGCCGTGGCTTTCGATGCCGACGGCCAGCCGACCAGGGCCGCTCTGGGGTTTGCCCGCAGCAACGGCGTCGACGTTTCCGATCTTGAACGGCGGCAGACGGACAAGGGGGAATACCTGTTTGTCTGCAAGGTCGTCGAAGGGCGCCCGACGCTGGAACTGCTGCCCGAAATGCTGCCCCGCATCATTGGCGCCATCCCCTTTAAAAAATCGATGCGCTGGAAGGATCTCGATATCCGCTTCGCCCGCCCTATGCACTGGATCGTCGCCCTCTTCGACGGACAGCTGGTGCCGTTTTCCTATGGCAACCTGGCCAGCGGCACGTTTTCGCGGGGACACCGGTTCATGGCACCCGAGACATTCGAGGTGACCGGACTCGACCAGTATCTAGAGGAGACGCAGCGGCGTTTTGTGGTTGTCGATCCGGCCTGCCGCCAGGAGATGATCAGGGAGCAGTTGGCTGAAGTCGTTTCCCGCACCGGAGGGCGGCTCAATCCCGACGAGGAACTGCTCGACGAAGTGGCGTTTCTGGTGGAATATCCGACGGCGGTAATCGGCGGCTTCGAGGAGGCTTATTTGCAATTGCCACCGGAACTGCTGATCACGGTCATGCGGGAGCACCAGCGATATTTTACCGTGGTGGACGATGAGGGTCGGCTGCTGCCGCGTTTTGTGACCATTTCCAATACGCGCGCCGAAGACCTCACCGTGGTGCAGCGGGGTAATGAAAGGGTGTTGCGCGCGCGTCTGTCCGATGCCATGTTTTTCTGGAAAGAGGATCGCAAGATCCGCCTGGAAAGCCGCCTCGATGCCCTGAAAAATGTCGTTTACCAGGCCCGGCTTGGAACCAGCTACGAAAAAGTCATGCGATTTAAAACCCTGGCCGTGGAACTGGCGGACCGACTGGCGCCCGACGCGGCTCGCCTGACCGAACGTGCGGCGTTACTCGCCAAGTGCGATCTTGAAACGGGCATGGTTTTTGAATTTCCCGAGCTGCAGGGAGTCATGGGCAGGGAATATGCCCTTCTCGACGGTGAGGACCCCCGTGTTGCGCGCGCTGTTTTCGAACATTACCTGCCGCTTCAGGCGGGCGGTAATCTGCCCGGCGACGATGTCGGGGCGTTTGTCTCCATTGCCGACAAGCTCGATTCGATCTGCGGCTGTTTCGGGGTCGGGTTGATACCCACCGGGACTGCGGACCCCTTCGCGTTGCGGCGCAGCGCCATCGGCATTCTCAATATTGTTCTCGATCGCGGTTACCGGCTGTCCTTGCCCGCCCTTGTCAGTCGCAGCCTGGAACTGCTGGCAGACAAGCTGACCCGGCCCTCTGCCGAGGTATCCGCCGAGGTGCTGGAATTCATCCGCCTGCGATTCTTCAACATGCTTTCTTCCCAGGGGTTGCCCAACGATGTCGTGGATGCTGTCTTGAGTGCAGCTTTCGACGATCCTGTCGAAGCCCTGCAGCGGGTCAGGGGGCTGGCGGCGTTTCGCGAGGAGGAAGAATTCGCCGCTCTGGCGATAACCTTCAAGCGGGTCGTCAACATTGTCAAGGGCGGCGTCGATGCTCCGGTGCAAGCCGATCTGTTCGAGGCGGATTGCGAGGGGCGGCTTTTGGCGGCGTTGCAACAGGTGAACGGTCGTTTTGAACAATATGTCGCAGAAGGTGCCTATCTGGATGCCCTGCGTACGGTCGGAGAGCTGCGGCCGGCTGTCGACGACCTGTTTGAAGGGGTCATGGTGATGGCCCCGGACGAGACGCTCAAGACCAATCGGCTTGCATTGCTGACCAGGGTGGCACGCTTGTTCCAGGGGATTGCCGACTTTTCGAAAATCGCTGCCTGACTCATCAATGATGCGGAGCTCAACGCTGCCGTTGAACGGCTGCATACCAAATCCTTCAGGAGGAACTCAATAATGGCTGCAAAGTACGTTTATTTCTTCGGCGCCAACCAGACCGAGGGCGGAGGCCAGATGCGCAACCTGCTTGGCGGCAAAGGCGCCAATCTCGCCGAGATGACGGCTATCGGTCTGCCGGTGCCCGCAGGTTTCACGCTTACCACCGAGCTTTGCACTGAATTTTATCGCAACGACCGCCGCTATCCCGAAGGGGTACGCGAGGAGGTTGCCGAAAATCTTCAAAAACTGGAACTGGCCATGGACAAGCGCTTTGGAGACCCGGCCAACCCTATGCTGCTGTCGGTGCGCTCCGGCAGTCGGGTGTCCATGCCCGGCATGATGGATACGGTTCTCAACCTGGGGCTCAACGATACCACTGTCCAGGGTCTGATCGCGCAGAGCGGCGACGATCGCTTCGCCTACGACTCCTATCGGCGTTTCATTCAGATGTACTCCAACGTCGTGCTTGGCATGGACGGCGAGATTCTCGAGCACATTCTGGAGAACATGAAGGAGACCCGCGGCGTCGATCTCGATACCGAGCTGACCGGCGACGACATGAAGCAGCTGGTTGCGCTGTTCAAGGCCAAGGTCAAGGAAACTCTGAACCAGGAATTTCCCGACGATCCCGAAGAGCAGCTCTGGGGCGCCATCAATGCGGTGTTCGGATCCTGGATGAATCCTCGCGCCGTCACCTATCGCAAACTCAACAACATCCCCGCCGACTGGGGCACCGCTGTCAATGTCCAGGCCATGGTGTTCGGCAACATGGGCGATGACTGCGCCACCGGAGTCGCTTTCACCCGCAACCCGTCCACCGGCGAAAACCGCTTTTTCGGTGAGTTTCTGCTCAATGCCCAGGGCGAGGACGTGGTTGCCGGCATCCGTACCCCGCAGCCCATCGACAAGGACAGCAGCGACGGTCAGCTGCCGTCCCTCGAGGAAGTCATGCCGGAATGCTATCAGCAGCTGCTGGACATTCGCCAGTTGCTGGAAAAGCATTATCGCGACATGCAGGACATCGAGTTTACCATCGAAAAAGACAAGCTCTACATGCTGCAGACTCGCGGGGGCAAGCGCACCGCCACAGCGGCGGTAAAGATTGCCGTGGACATGGTCAGGGAAGGTCTCATCGACAAGAAAACCGCCGTGCTGCGGGTCGCTCCGGAGCAACTCGACCAGCTGCTGCATCCGTCCCTCGATCCCAGGGCGCGCAAGGAAATCATCGCCACCGGTCTTCCCGCTTCCCCGGGCGCCGCCAGTGGCGAAATCGTATTTTCCGCCGAGGATGCCGAAAATGCCGCCAAACTCGGCCTTAAAGTCATCCTGGTGCGGATCGAAACCAGCCCCGAGGATATCCATGGCATGAACGCCGCCCAGGGCATTCTGACCGCTCGCGGCGGCATGACCTCCCACGCTGCCGTGGTGGCGCGCGGCATGGGCAAGTGCTGTGTGGCCGGCTGCGGCTCCATCAAGGTCGACTACAAGACCCAGCAGTTTGCCACCGCTGCCGGCGAAGTCTTTAAAAAGGGCGACGTCATTACCCTCGATGGCTCCACCGGGGAAGTGATGAAGGGTTCCGTCGATACGGTGCAGCCTTCGCTGACCGGTGATTTCGGCAAGCTCATGGAGTGGGTCGATCAGTTCCGGCGACTGCGTGTGCGTACCAACGCCGATACCCCCAACGATGCCGCCGTGGCCCGCAATTTCGGCGCCGAGGGGATCGGGCTTTGTCGCACCGAGCACATGTTTTTCGAGGGCGACCGCATCATGGCGATGCGCGAAATGATCCTAGCCGAGGACGTCGAGGGACGCAAGCTGGCGCTGAGTAAGATTCTGCCCATGCAGAAAGGCGATTTCCTCGGGCTGTTCCGCGAAATGAAGGGGCTGCCGGTTACCATCCGCCTGCTCGATCCGCCGCTGCACGAGTTTTTGCCCCATACCGACAAGGAGCTTGAAGAACTTGCCGGCGTGATGAACGTTGCGGCCAAGATTCTCAAGCAGAAGGTCGAATATCTGCACGAATTCAATCCGATGCTCGGCCACCGCGGTTGCCGCCTGGGCGTGACCTTTCCCGAAATATATGACATGCAGGTGCAGGCGATCATGGAGGCGGCCTGCGAGTTGGTGTCCGAGGAAGGTTTTGAAATTGTGCCCGAGATCATGATTCCGCTGGTCGGTCATGTCGCGGAACTCAAGCTTCTGCGGCCCCGCGTCATCCGGGTCGCCGACGAGGTGATCGCCCGCTATGGCGTGCAGGTCAAATACCTGATCGGCACCATGATCGAGTTGCCGCGTGCCGCGCTTACCGCCGACGAAATCGCCCGCGAGGCCGAATTTTTCTCCTTCGGCACCAATGACCTTACGCAGACCGCCTTCGGCCTGTCTCGCGATGATGCCGGCAAGTTCCTGCCGTTTTACGTGTCGCGCGACATTCTGCCGCAGGATCCCTTTGTGGTTCTCGACCAGGATGGCGTCGGGCAACTGGTTCGCATCGGCTGCGAGAAGGGGCGCAAGACCCGCCCCGGCATCAAGCTCGGCATCTGCGGCGAGCACGGCGGCGAACCTTCCAGTGTGATCTTCTGCCACAATGCCGGCCTCGATTACGTTTCCTGCTCCCCCTATCGGGTCCCCATCGCCCGTCTCGCGGCAGCCCATGCGGCGTTGCTTGAGGAGCGGGGATAGGCTGCAGGGTTCCTTGTCCTGTCCGCAACATCAGGCGGCCCCCGGAAAGGATCTTCGGGGGCCGCTTTTACGTTGCGATGCAATATCGGGGACGGCCCGGCATTCCTTGACAGGTTCGTGTCGAAGATGATAAATTTCGTCCCACGCAATACGCGTTGCCACAGGGCGGTAGTCCCTGTGGTTTTTTCTTTGGTTCAGAGGAGATGTATGAGTAAGCAGTTGTCGGCAGGAGATATTATCGAGGCTCGTTGCACCCGTTGCAAAGCCGTGACAAACCATACGATTATCGCCATGATCGGGGGCCAGCCCGTTCGCGTGCGC